>DASYDW010000024.1 GCA_036499395.1 Pirellulales bacterium | reverse complement strand
CACGGATGAAGTAGCGATCGCGTAAACTGGCGAACTTTTTATTCCCCCTAGGGGGAATAAAGGCACACTAAAACCAACGAGAACCAACCCAGTTCCAGGCACTACCCAAAATCAATTGTGCGCAACTTGACGGACGCTACCGGTCGGCGCAAAGTTTGCGGCCAACACTTACTAGCAAAACACGTTGCCGTGGTAGACCTTGCCGGCCATGGGACACTTTGCGGATGAAATGGTATGGGAGGCGAGGAATACTTCCTTTGGTGCTCAAGCGCCGATTGTAGCGGGCCGAAGTATCACATAGCTTCGCTCGATTATGCCAACGATCGCGTCTAGTGGTACTTTTCTACCAACTCATGCGTGCTCGAGGTGGCGTCATGCCGCAACGAGCTGATACGCGCTTCTAGGGGGCATTTCCATGGTTAGGCGGATATTTCTTTTCGTGTTACTTTTGGGCACGATCGTTTGTTCGACTGGCTGTCCCGCGGTGCCGCTGCGCCGGATTACAGTGCATCAGGCGTGGACCGTGGGGGACATTCAACAAATGCAGGTGATGAACAACCTAGCAATGTTCGTCTATGAGCCGAACTCGCTTCCCTCGTTCTCCGTTCCCAATCAAAGTGCCAATAACCTTACGGACGTCGGCTCGGCGCAATTGGTGACGGGCTGGGGCCGCGGTGGGCCGGCGCCGAATCCACTAATCTTCAACGCAATCACCAGCCAGTTTAACGCGTCGCGCACGTTCTTTGGCTCTTTCACCCTAACGCCCATAAACGATCCACGTAAACTGGAGCTAATGCGCTGCGCGTACCAGAAGGCGGTGGCAAGTTGTGGCTATGGGAATATGTCCGAGGCATGTCCCGATTGCGAGACTGTTCAGAAGAAGTTTTACACCGGCGATACCAACGGCGACATTCCTTCGAGCGCTAACGGAATTGTCACGTCAGAGTGCATTGGTACCAAGGGGTGTTGGTTTCACGTGTCGTGCAATAAGAAGTGCATCCCCAAGGATTGCGATTGCATCTATATCGGCGAGTACTGCGGAACCTACGTATGGGTCACGAAGGACGGCCGTGACGAGCTAGCCAAGCTCACGCTTACAATTCTGGATTACGCGCTAAACTCGGCGCCGACCCCACTCACTAAACAGGTGACGTACTACATCGATGAGTACGGCTTGCCGACCGATCAACGCGAGGCTGTTGGACAAGTCATGGCGAACATCGGCATCAGCGAGCAGCCTGTCGCCTTGATGAACACGCCGCAATCCGATCAAGCTCGGATCGAGCAGATCATCGATGCCCGCCTGGCCAAGATATCCAGTCGCGTCGACGAGCTACGCAAGCTTTTTGGCATTCAGCTCGGGGAGACCCCAAATTCAGGGGCCGATGGTGCTGGCCGAGTTGCCGCTGAGGAATACAAGCGCCTGATTGAAGAGCGGCAATCTTTGATTCACAAGAAACAGTTCCTCAATGAGCAACTGGACGGCAAGGTCCTGAGGCAGCAATTCGCGCCCGGCGCACCGGCGCCGCTGATGCAGTCGCCTTGGTTGCAGTTCAACCTACAGCAGCAAAATACTTTGCCGAATATCCCAAGGTAAAGCGTTGGCGAATGACTGAAAAATGCCAGCGCACTTGGTTAGCCGACGTGTGCGCGAGTTTCCAGCTTGGAACAAGAGGTAGCCTGTAACGGCCATCCGACAGCGATTACTGGGCACTCAACGACAGATCCGGAGTATTGAGATATTGTTCACGAAGTGACCGGATTCGCCGTTGTGTCGCATTCTGCCTGGACAGCGGCGGAGTCGCAGATTGACCGGCCGATGGTTGTGTCTCCGACGTTTGGTCTGAAATTACAACGCCAGTCGGCAACCGTCGTTGGAGAGAACGGGCAAGTGGGACGACTAGTTCATGCATAAAGTCGTTAACGGCCAACGGTGAGTTATCAATATAATCTGCCATCTGGCCAAAGCAATCCGCAAGCTCCTTGCGCTTCAACGACGCCAACGGTGCGGAATAGCTAGCGGATTTCTGCGCAGTGGTTTGTGCTATGGTGGCGTAGTTGTACGCTGCCTGATGCGCAGCTGCCGTCCCCGGTGTCCCAGCATTGCAGGCCAACGCACCCAAAACCCGCGCCAATGCTTCAAGGTCATCAGGGTTGCGATTGTTTTTCAGAGAACTTGCGGCCTGGGCAGACGCCAAGGCATCGTAGAGCCAGGATTTTTTCTCCGCATCGTCCGTATTTTGGGGGGGCGGGCTGGCAGCCGCTCGCGTCTTTGCCAACATTGTTACTGATGGGCAGCAGCCAATAACCGGCGGAAGGCATACGCAGTCTCCCATGTCGTCGCACAATTTAGCCGTCGCCAATACCCGAAGTGCGTCGGCGCGAAGGCGCAATGGTTCATCCTGATTTGAGTCAAGGCGAACAGCCTGGCTAAAGGACCGAATCGCGGCTTCGAGTGCCCCGCGATGCACAGTACCGGTGCCACTGGACGTACACGACGGACAGTCCGATGGCGTGTAGTCATGCGTCGCGCATGTGGTAAGCAATTTCCCCCGACTAAGGGCGGGCTTGTACCAGGTCGGATCGCAGCGCTCTGCGAGGCAAAACTTTGCGCAGGCTTGAGAAAACGTCGTATTGGCGTCCGCTGTCTTCTTTTTGTACTTCGACAAAAGCGCATTCCCCCACGCCAGGTACAGTGCCGGCGTCGCTTTGCACGAGAAGGAGGCGAGGTTGGCTGCTTCGCACTCAGGACTGCAACCAGAACAGGAGCCCGAAGTCGGGCATGGCCGATCGCAGGCGGAACAGTCTGGGAAAGCGCCTGCTGAAGACCCCTGGCACGCGCCCGCCTTGGTCAGCAGGCATTCGGCATGCTGGAAGCACTTTTCAATGATGCAGCAATCGTCGATTTCTTTCGACCACTTGAACGCGGAGCAGCATTGCGGGCATGCCGTTGTCGGGGTGGGCGGCCTGACGGTCAAGGGCAGGAATACGTTTTGATTATTGTCATATTTCAGCGTGGCCAGTGCGCGCCCCAGACGTAGCCAGGCGTCGGCCAATGTGCAATCGAGGCAGACGGCCGTTTGGTAATCCGCCGCGACAATCTGTGTTGTGGCCGGGTCCTTATTCTGTTCGTTCAGAATACCCCGCAGCCAATAAAGGCTGGCGAGTGCTTGCTTGGTCGGCTTTTCCGCGCAGCCCTCACGAAACATAACGCCATATTGCCCGCGGCGCTTGCCCGCCCCGGCGCCAGTCGCCGCCTGTCTGCAAGTCTCGCAGGGCTCGTTACTACCGGCTTGCTTGTTCAATAGTGTCACAATCTGCTGTGTGTAATACAGTGACGGCGACGTCTTCAATGGATCAGGATTCGTTAGGTTGAGGACGTCTTCCTTGCGCACCCAACCCTCGGCGGGCGGGATCGAATATCGGCCTCCGTCGCGAATCTTCACCCATTGACCGTCAATCTTGCTGACGGTGGTGGGCCACTCGATCTGCGACACCTTGCCGACAAACTGATGGTCGCTCGGTGATTTCACGAGTTGCAATGTCGCGCACTTGGGAAGAATTAATGCGCCTTTCCAAGGATCCGCGGCACAACTCGTTTTGCCACTCAATGCGGCGAAAACGAAGATAGATACGATGAAAAAGCGGCGGTTCACGATCTGCCTCCACTATATTGCCACCGAGCAGAAAAGAGCGCCTGAAGTGCAGGCCGGTGGCGAGTCTACTCACCCTGCAAGGCTGTGTCGATCATCGAAACGAACTGACTGACCAAACAGTTTTCTTGCACCTGGACAAAGTTACAGGCTCGACGGATCTCGTGGCCGCCGGCTTGTGAGCGCGTCGCTCCCCCCCACACACAGCAAACACACCCCCCCCATTTTGATTAGCCGTCAAGCCGGTCCAACGATTGGCATCCACCTCAATCGAGCAGATTATGGATATCTCATAAAATCGCCGAGACCGTCTCGCCGAGCATCCGGCGTGCTACCTCGCTCCAATCTGCACAAGATCGCCAAAACCGATCGCACAGGAGTTCTATTGGCGTCCTGTTGCCTCCACTTGATTGGAACGCACGGCCCTTCGACGTATACGTCGAAGGGCCTTTTCATTGTCGGGGCATGACTTGCGTCGACCGTCCTATTGCGGAGCCGCGACGAGCAGGCGCGCTAGGGTGGTGGCCAGGTTGTCGAGCACTTCACGGTTCGGAAGTGTAATGGACAGCCGTTGTCTTCCCTGTCCGTCCTCCTCGACACACTCGGTAAGTCGCTGTTTCAAATTGGCCACAGCTCCGGGCGCTGGCCGTGGCGACGATGGCTCCTGAGCAACAAGTTCACCGAGAAAACTGAAGACCGCGCCGAGCAATTCGCCGCCGGCTGCGGCGACGCGTTCGCGGTGCGCGTCGCTCATTATGCGGGCCGCGACGTCCTCTCGTTGACTTACATCGAGCGGTGCTTGCGGTTTCGCACCGAGAAGAATCTCCAGCCGATTGCGAAGTTCTTCGGTCCCGCTGACCAACGAGATCTCGTTGATATCAGAATCGACATCTAGCGCCGCGAGAGCCAGGTCCTTCTTGGCCGACAAGGTTGTCAGCAAGCTTTCTTCGAGAGTCTGCTCAGTCACCAGCAGATAGGCATGGACCGGCTGCTTCTGGCCCATGCGATGGGCGCGTCCGATGCGCTGCTCCAGCACGGCGGGGTTCCACGGCAAGTCGCAATTGATGACCGTGTTGGCCGCCTGGAGATTCAGCCCTGTCGAGCCTGCATTGGTGGTGATGAACAACCGACAGTCGGAATTCGACTGGAATTCATCCACCAATTGCTGGCGTTGCCGTTGTGGGACGGATCCGTCGAGCCGCACATACTTCAACTTCAACCGCATGAGGATCTCTTCGACCAGATCAAGCATCCTCGTCCATTCGGAGAACAGGACCGCTTTTCGACCGTTTTCGGCAAAGCCCCGTTCGAGCAACTCCTCTAACCGCTCGAGCTTGCTGGAATACGCGGGGTACTGCTTATTGCACAGGTACGTGCTGTTGGCGGCCATGCGGCACATGAGCAGCGCCTGACGCAGGCGAAGCAAATCCATCTCGCTGATAAACGGCTTGCGAACGATCGAGGCCACGATCTTCATCTGCGCGGCATGGATATCAAGCTGCTCGTCCGTCGGCGCAATCCGCACGATCTCCAGGGTCCGCTCGGGTAATTGCGTGAGAACTTGCTCACGGGTTCGCCGCAGCAAGACCGGCGCAAGATGCTGGCGCAGTTGGTCCAGGTTCTTGTATCCGAGCACTTTGCCTTTCTCATCGGTGACGCGATGCCGATTGAAAAAGCGAAATGCCGGGCCGAGACGGCGATCATCGACAAACTGCACAACGCTGTACAACTCGTCGATGCGATTCTCCAGCGGTGTGCCGGAAAGCACGAGCGCCAGTGGGGACTTCAATCGCTTGACCACATTTGTGGTCTTGGCTTCCCAGTTTTTGATCCGTTGGCCTTCGTCGAGAATGATCAAGTCCCACTTCACGCCTTCGATGGCCGACAGGTCACGGACAACCTGCTCGTAGTTGCAGACCGTGAAGAACGCATCGTTATCGTATTGGGCACGTCGGTCGGCCATCGCGCCGAGCACCACCTGGCAGGAACGGAATGAGAACCGTTCGATTTCACTCCGCCATTGCGACTTGAGCGACGTCGGGCAGATGACCAGGACTTTGCGAATGCCCGCCTGCTGAGCGAAAAGCTCGGCGACACCGACCGCTTGGATCGTCTTACCCAGGCCCATATCGTCGGCCAGCACAGCCCGGCCAGCCCCTACGGTGAAGGCGATGCCGTCTAATTGGTAAGGTAACAGCTCGGTTTTGAGAAGTTGCTTTCGAAGCGGATGTCGCGCGGGATCCTGGCGGATTTCGCCGACGAGTTTTTGAATCCTGTTTTCAAACAAGTGCCGCTGAATGAACTCCTCCGCGTCGGGATAAACAGTTACCTGGTGCCCCAGGCGCTCCAGCCTGGCCAGCCGATCAACCAGATCGTGTACGTCCTGCACGTCGCGACCGGCAAGTGGCTTGACGATCGAGTCGACGTCCGGCTCCAATTTATCGGGAATGCCAAATCGAAGCGCCAATCGGTCGCCCGAGGTGAGATGGACGTTCAGATATCTGATGCGGTAGGGACGTCGCAGCGTGGCTTCCGAGAATTTCCGCGTCACACGCCGCAGCACATACATGATGTGCTTGCAGGTGCCCAAGGTATTCGTGCGGAAGTCCGGGCAGGAGCAATAGGAACTACCTCTTTCTCGGCCGCGCAGCGCTACGCGGTACGTCTTGCCTGACGCGGCACTGGTGATCGTGTAATCGGCCCAAGGTTTGACAGGAATGTGCGGATGAAGCTTGAACTTTTCCTGGCGAGAACGTTGCTCCCGTTCTGCCAGCGCCCGCCGGATCAATTCGTCCTCGGCAAGACTTTCGACCGGGATCCGTTCCGGCGGCGGGGCCGCGAGGCCCAACGCGGTCTTTTCCTCTAACAGCAGCGAAAACGCGGCACCGGCGTGTGTACAAGGGAACCGGCATGCCGTGCAATTCCAATGCAGCCGGTCCCGCGCCTCGGCCATCAGTGTGATGGTGACCACCGCGTCCGCGAATTTAACGCGAAACAGATCGCCTTCCAAATAGACTTGCTCCTCGAGGTTGATCTCGAACTTGCCGCCGCGTTGGATGAGCTGGCGTCCTTCTTTCCCGAGCAGTTTGCAAGCCTGTGAAAAGTTGAGCCGTGACAGCCGGTCCTTAAGCGTTAAGCGCTGGCTGGCCTTAGTCGTCATGCGATCTGGTTCCTTCCGGACAAGACGCGAATCAGGTCATATCACATGATGCAAGAGTCGACGCACGAGCGCCAAGAGTAATTTGCATTAGCCAGCGCAAACGGCGCGCGCCCAAAGCGGCGGCAAGCTTCCGCCATCGCAACCACCGCGTGGTCGATCCGGCAAACCAACCGGGTCGGCCGCGCGACAGTGGCGGGCATTTCGCAGCACCGCCTGCAATCGAGGCGTTCCGAACTCCCCCAGACACGATCGCACCCTGTCCACGCCGCCTCGGTCGCCCGGGGTAGTGTTCATGTCGAAGTCCCACAGTTCCTAACCGTCGGCGTTAGCAAACCACCCAGATCCGGGGTGGTCACTACGGCATGTCTCCTAAAACTATCACTTATTACAATCCTGTCACTCGAATATTCCTTCGTTGAAACACGCCATTAAGCCTGTTAATATCCCAAGTTAACGCTAGGACCCCTTTTCACCGTTCCACCTGGGCAGAACGCTAGTGATCGCCAGCCGAGTTTCTTGAACTACTCGCTTTTCTTGCTGGTTTCGGAACAGGTTCTCGAGTGGGGGGTCTTACCGTGCATCGTTTACACAGCGTCGCTGCGCGCGCCTTTCTGTTCAACGCGGCCTCATGCGCTCTTATTGCCATCATCTTAAATCTGGTTGCTTCAGCCCAAGCGCAGACCGTCACCTGGGGACTTAACGGCGCCGGAGGTAACGGCACCTGGGACACAACGACGGCCGACTGGTTCGACGGGACGAACAATGTCTCTTGGCCCACCAATGGCGACGCAATCTTCGGTGGCACGGGCGGCACCGTCAATTTAACGACCACGCAGCCGATCGTGTCGTCGATGACGTTCAACTCGCCTGGCTATACGATCCAGAACGGCACGCTCCTGAGTGGCCCCACCGGATTGACGGTCACGACCAATGCAGCGGCAACGATCAGCTCGGAGATCGATCATTCCGTCAGTTCGGGAAACTCGTTAACCAAGAACGGCTCAGCGCCGTTGACGCTCGGCGGATTTCTCGACCTAGCCACGGTGCAGGTAAACGAAGGCGAATTACGCGGCGTCGGTGACATCGGTTTGAGTTTCGCTAACGTCACATTGGCGAACGCGCCCGGGGTTATGGTGACTCTGTCCCCGTCATTTAGCGGTACATCGGATATGCAATCGCTGTCTGGCGGCGGGGCATTGGGTGGAATTGTTCAGCCGCTCAATACCTCGGGAACTGTCACCCTTGAGCTGGGAGGCAAAAACGGGAGCTTCGCAGGTGTGATTCAGGACAATCAGTCAGCGGTGCTTTCACTGAACATGGACGGCCTTACAGGCGCCGTACAGACGTTGACCAATGCAAATATATATCTTGGCACGACGTCGATCACGGGTGGGACCCTCTCGCTGGCAGGAACCGGATCAATACTGAATTCAATCGTTTCAACGACCACGAACGGATCTCTCCTGTTGGATAATAGCTCGACAGCCGTCGCGAACCGTATCTCCGATACGTCTCCATTCACCATGAATGGCGGCTCGATTCAATTGGTCGGTAACAGCAGCACACCGGTGAACGAACTCGTCGGAGCGCTCAATATTAGCGGCCCCAATTCGATCAGTGTCACGCAACCTGGGAGTGCCGCGGCGCAGTTGTCGTTCGCGGGCTTAACGCGCAACGGCTATGCGACAGTCAGTGTCGTAGGGCCGGGCGTAAGTTTCTCGGGCCTGGCCAACGGCAGCACGGGAATCGTTGCACCGTATGTCACCGCAGGTAATGAATGGGCGTCGATCGGTAACGATGGACGCATTACGCCGTACACCGCGTATGCAAGTAATATCAACACAGGCGCAGCCACCGATAATGTCAAACTCTCCGGCGCCGGCACGACCTCGCTCGCAGCGTCAAGCGTGCGATCAAGCCTGAACCTGCAGAATAGCGGTGCCTCAGGGCAGGTTTTAAACCTGGCTGGGCAGAACCTGACACTTACGACGGGCGGAATCCTTTCGAGCGGTTCAGGCACTACGAGCATCGCCGGTGGCAACCTGGCCTCGACTTCGCCGGAGATGATCGTGACCGTCAACAACAATCTCACGATCGGCGCCAATATCGGTGACGGCCCAGACGGCACAACGTTGACGAAGACGGGCCCCGGAACGCTGACGCTCGCCGGCACGAATTCGTATACCGGCACCACCGAGATTACGCAGGGGACACTCGTTGTGTCGTCGGATGCCAATCTAGGCCAGGGTTCGACGATCGACATCGGAAACGCCACGCTACAGGCGGCCGCTAGCTTTTCGTCAACCAAGGGTATCACCAGTAGCGCTGAACCGATCGGGCGACTCGACACGGCGGGTTTCAATGTGACGTTTTCGGGCCCCTTGACCGGCACCATCAACAAGTTCGGCGCTGGCACGCTTACTCTCAGCAACCCGAACGTTGGTACGACGGATGTTATCGGGGGAACACTTGTTCTTCCCAATCCCATTACGGGTAATGTGAATTTAGGTCAAGGGACAACCGTGCAGGTTGCCGGCACGTTGGGTTCTCTTGGTTGGTCGACGGGAGGGACGCTGGACATTGGTGGCCCGGCTGCCGCGACGCTGACCACGGCGAATGCCATCGGGTTCTCTGCCAGCCTACTTGTCGATTTTGGCATCGGCAGCACCACCAGCGATCTTTGGAATTTTTCCGGTTTCACAAGTCCGTTCAATTTTGCCTCCCCAGGCTCGGTGCAGTTCGACTTCCAAAACTTAGGGGGCCTTGCGACCGGCGTCGATTATCCGATCATAACGTTCGCGAATACGCCGTTCCCACCTAACGCAAATATCTTCGCCTTCGCACCGGACATGGCTGCCAAGGGTTTTTATGGAACGTTCCACATCACTGGCCATGCTGTGATGGTCAATTTCTCATCCGTTCCCGAGCCCGGCCTAACGGCGTTGTTGCTACTACAAGGTACGGTAGCAGCCGTGTTTTTGGGACGGCGGCGATCGGCTCGGTAACGACGCCGATCAAACCTATCGGCTGCCAAGAATTGGCCAGTTATTCATCGTCATCCTCGTCCGGCGCCTCGGCGTCGGGCGAGGTCTGGGCATCTTCGCCCGGTGTGTTGATGCCGCGTTCCAGAATCTCGACGGCTTGCCGCAGATAGTCCTTGTCGTTAATCTTCGCGCCGAAGCGGTGGCTGAAATGTTCCTGGTTGTCGAGCCAGAAGAACACCATGCCGACGAGCATGATCGTCAGGTAATTCGGATCGAGATCCGCGCGAATCAATTTGCGCCGCTGCGAAACCTCGATGCGCCGCCGGATTGTGTCGAAGATATCCGGCTCGCCCGGCCAGACTTGCCGGTCCCCTTCCAGCCGGGTCCATGCGCACAGCCTCAGCAGCAGCGGGTTGCCGCCGATGTAGTCCATCAGCCGCCGCAATTCCGAGCGAATGTTCAGCGGACGATTCACCGCCCGCGCCGCGCGCGGAAATCGCTGCGCATAGTTCTCGACCAGCCGGCGTTTGACGGCCTGGTAGAGTCCTTCCTTGCTGCCGAAATGGTGGTGAATCAACGGGTGCGACACGCCCGAGGCGCAGGAGAGATCGCGCAGCGACGTGTTGGCAAAACCGTGCTCAGCAAATAGCCGTTCGGCAGCCGCCAGCACGGCGGCGCGCGTCGCCGCGGGATCGCGCACGCGATGTGTGTCGTCGATGGTCATGGTCCGCCTTTGGGGGGAATGGTCCCCCTGTAATTAACGACTGGTAAACAGAATCTTAGGAGTTCTGGCCCTGTTACGTCAATTGAAAACCAACTATTTACGAGAAATCCGCCTTGTCCGCCCCAATGTGACCGGCCTAAAATGCTTACCACTCGTTAAATAACTTCGACCCCGATGGGGAAGCGACGTCATGTCCCACGGCCCGATACGTTATCCCCTGCGGCTGCTCGCCTACTGGGCCGCGTTACTGCTCACGCCGGGCTGCGGTCCCAAGAATCAATACTTCGAGCCGCCGCCCCCCGAGGTGACCGTCGCGACGCCGCTGCAACAGGACGTCACGCGTTATCTCGAGTTCACCGGCACCGCCCAACCGACCGAAACGGTAGAAATTCGGGCGCGCGTCCGCGGCTTTCTGAAAGAGCGCCACTTCGAAGAAGGCTCGTTCGTCAAAAAGGGGCAGTTGCTCTTGGTCATCGACGAAGAGCCTTTTCAATTGCAACTCGATCAAGCCAAAGCGCGGCTCGCCGAAGCGGAAACCTCGCTCCGCAAGGCCGAGCAATCCCGGGCTCGCGAGTTGGCCAAGGCGAAACTGGCGCTCGATCAGGCCGGGCTGTCGCAGGCCGAGAGCAGCGAGACGCGCTTGCGCAAATTGATCTCCGGACGGACCGTCACGCAGGACGAATTCGAACGTGCCGAGTCAGCCCGCAAGCAGGCGGCCGCGCAGGTCGAGTCCTCGCTGGCCAGCCTGGATCAGGCCGAGGCTGATTTCGAGACGAACATTCTCGGGGCGCAAGCCACCGTGGCCGCCTCGCGCACCACGATGCGCAATGCCGAGATTGAGTTGGCCTACTGCCGCATGACCGCGCCCCTCAGCGGACGGATCACTGAGACACGTTATGACTTGGGCAACCTGGTAGGCGACGGGCAGGCATCGCTGTTGGCAACGATCGTGCAGGTCGATCCAATCCACGTCTACATGACGCTCAGCGAAAGCGACTTCCTGCAATTCCAGCAGAGTGCCGGCGCGCCGAACTCGGCGGCGGCAACGGTCGAGATGGGATTCAACGGCGACCAGAATTATCCCCACCAAGGCGAGATCGACTATCACGACCCCGCGATCGATTCCGGCACCGGCACAATCCGCCTGCGGGCTCGCTTCGCCAACGAGCAGGGGACGATTCTGCCAGGCACGTTCGCCCGACTGCGTCTGGCGATTGGACAGAATCCGGGCGCACTACTCGTGCCTGAGCGCGCCTTAGGGACCGATCAATCGGGCCAGTACCTGTTGGTCGTCGGCGACGACGACATCGTTCAGTACAGGGCTGTGAAAACCTCGGACCGGCTGGGGGAACTACGCGTCGTCGAAGGCTCGATCGCGCCGCACGATCGGGTCGTGGTCGAAGGACTGCTGCGGGCCCGGTCCGACATGAAGGTGGTGCCCAAGCAGGCCGTGGCCGCCGTCAATGCGGCGCATTCTTCCACTGATCCCGCCGACAAGGTCGCCAGCAAGCTCTCGTCCGACGCACCGCACCGCGACAAGTAATCTCGCCGCGTAAACCCCCAGCGAACTTTCAAACCGCATGTTTTCGCGATTCTTCATCGAGCGGCCGATCTTTGCCAACGTCATCGCCATCGTGACGATGCTGGTGGGCTTTGTCGCGTTGTTCAATCTTCCGATCGAACGCTATCCGGAAATTACGCCGCCGACCGTGATGGTTACGGCGCTATATCCGGGCGCCGAGGCGCAGACGCTGGCCGATACGGTTGCCGCGCCGATCGAGCAGGAAGTCAACGGCGTAGAGAACATGCTCTACATGTCGTCGACTTGCTCGAGCGACGGTACTTATAAGCTGACCGTGACGTTCGAAGTGGGCACCGACTTGGACAAAGCTCAGGTGCTGGTGCAGAACCGCTTGGCCGTTGCCATGCCGCGCTTGCCTGAGGAAGTGCAACGCCAAGGCGTCACGGCGAAGAAACAATCGACGAACATCGTGCTCGCCGTCTCGCTCTATTCGGACGACAACCGTTTTACGGATCTGTACCTGGCCAACTATGCCACGTTGCGGGTCAAAGATCAGTTGAGCCGCGTGCCCGGCGTGGGAGACGTCAACATCATCGGGGCCGGCAGTTACGGGATGCGAATCTGGATCGATCCCGAGCAACTGAAGGCGCGCAACCTGACCACGCAGGATGTGCTGGCCGCAATCCGCGAACAAAACACCCAGGTCGCGGCCGGCCAGGTCGGTGCTTACCCCTCCCCCGATTCGCACGCCTTTCAATTAAACGTCACGACGCGCGGCCGGCTGGCCGATCCCGACCAGTTCGGCAACATCATCATCAAGGCCGACGATAGCGGCATGCAGCAGAACGACGGCGGCGGTAGTTCCACCGCGCAGCGTCGCGGCTCGGCACGATTGACCCGGCTGAAGGACGTCGCCCGCGTCGAGTTGGGCTCGCAGGTCTATGACCAGTGGTGCGAGATCAGCGGGCGCCCCGCTGCGACACTAGCCGTGTTTCAACTGCCCGGCGCTAACGCCCTGGAAGTGGCCGAGGCGACGCGCCACGCGATGGATGCTATGGCTCCATCGTTTCCGGCCGGCATGAAGCACATCGTTCCGTTCGACACGACCGTGTTCGTCGAGGAATCGATCCACGAGGTCTATAAGACGCTGATCGAGGCCGGTGTGCTGGTGCTGATCGTGATTCTGGTCTTCTTGCAAGACTGGCGCGCCGTGTTAATCCCGGCCACCACCGTCCCGGTGACGATCATCGGGGCGTTCGCCGCCATGGCCGCGCTCGGCTTTTCCGTGAATATGTTGACGCTCTTCGGCCTGGTGCTGGCCATCGGCATCGTCGTCGACGATGCCATCGTGATCGTCGAAAACGCCGCGCACCATATCGATCACGGCAAGCTGCCGCCGAAAGAGGCCACGATCAAAGCCATGAGCGAAGTGCTGGGCCCGGTGATCGGCATTACGCTGGTGCTACTGGCCGTGTTTCTGCCGACCGCATTCCTGGCCGGCATCACTGGGCAGCTTTATCGGCAGTTCGCGTTAACGATCGCGGCTACTGCGCTAATCAGTGCCATCAACGCCGTCACGCTCAAGCCGGCACAGTGCGCGGTCTACCTGCGGCCAACCAAAGCTCGCAAGAACATTTTCTATCGCGCGTTCAATCGGGTGTACGACGCATGCGAAGGTGTCTACACGGCCATCATCCGGCGCATGGTGCGACAAACGGCGCTGGTAATGTTGCTTTTCGTCGGGCTCAGCGCATTCACCGGCTGGTGGTTCGTCCGCATTCCCACCGGGTTTCTGCCGACCGAAGACCAGGGCTTCGCCATCGTCGCCCTGAAATTGCCGGACGCCGCTTCGCAGACACGCACCCGCGCCGTGATCGCGCAGGTGAATGACATTCTGCGCAACACGCCCGGCGTGCGCGGCTGGTTCCTGCTCGGTGGGCAATCGGTTCTGGATCAGGCCATCGCCTCGAACGCCGCGGCGATGTACGTGACGTTCAACCCCTGGGAAGATCGCATTGGCAATCCTTCGCTGACGCAGGAAGCCATCATCGGCAGCCTGATGGGCCAGTTCCAACAAGTGCGCGAAGCGATGATCTTCGCCTTTCCGCCGCCAGCCATCATGGGCCTGGGCGTGGCCGGCGGTTTCGAGATGCAATTGCAAGATCGCGGCGGTGTAGGGCTCGTCGAATTAGAACAAACGCTGCAGGACATGATCACGGCGGGCAATTCGCAATCAGGCCTCTCCGGCCTGCGCAGCACCTTCCGCGCCGGCGTCCCCAGTTTGTTTGTCGATATCGACCGGGAGAAGGCCAAGAGCCTGGGCGTCTCGCTCGAAGCTGTCTTTTCGACGCTGCAAACCGCGCTCGGCTCGGCCTATGTCAACGACTTCAACAAGTTCGGCCGCACTTACCAGGTGCGCGTTCAGGCCGATCAAAAGTTCCGGCTCGATCCCGAGGATATTGGACGGCTGGAAGTGCGCGATCTGCAAGGGAAAATGATCCCGCTGAGCACGCTCTGCAAAATCGAACGTCGTCTGGGACCGCAAGTCATACCGCGCTTCAACCTTTATCCCTCGGCCGCAATCACCGGCAGCGCGGCCCCTGGTTACAGCTCGGGGCAAGCGCTCGATTTGCTCGAGCAGATGGCAGGTGGCAAGCTCCCCTCGTCAATGGGTTACGAATGGAGCGGGATGTCGTATCAGGAAAAGCGGGTTGGCTCGCAGGCGATCATCGTCTTCGCCCTGGCCGTGCTGATGGTCTACCTGGTGCTGGCCGCGCAGTATGAAAGTTGGGTGTTGCCGGCCGCCGTGATTCTGGTCGTACCCCTGGCTCTGCTCGGCACCGTGGCGGCCGTGGCGGTGCGCGGCATGGACAACAACATTTACACGCAAGTCGGCATCGTGCTGATCATCGCTTTGGCGAGCAAGAACGCCATTTTGATCGTCGAATTTGCGCGCGAGTTGCGACAGAAGGGTCACACCATATTAGAGGCCGCGGTCGAGGCGTCGCGCCTGCGGTTCCGGCCCATTCTGATGACGTCGTTCGCCTTTATCTTCGGCATCTTCCCGCTGGTGGGCGCAACGGGCGCCGGCGCTGCAGCCCGGCAATCTCTCGGCACCGCGGTGTTTGGGGGAATGATCGCCGCCACGGTGCTGGCCGTCTTCTTCGTGCCGGTGTTCTACGTCGTCATGCAACGCATGAGCGAATGGCGCACGAGCAAGAAGCAGACCAAGACGACGACCTCAGTGCCGCAGCGCGCCGTGCTAACGGGGCCACATATCCACCACGAAGAACCAGCGACAGCATAATTGAATCAGGCAAGCCTGACACCGCGGCCGGTCATGCAACACAGCCCAAAAATAAACCGCGACAATCACCGCCGACGAGTACAGGACACGATACCCCCACTGGCCCCAACAAGCCAACTTCGACAATCTGCCTCTCAGCGTTCACGTTCCATATCTGGTCTCCTTGAAAGGGGTTTCAAAGAGTCAGTTGGAACGCGAACGTTCAACTCTGCAACCTGCTAGCAACGGAATAATGCTGCCCGCAGGGGACAGGGTGTTGCGCTGGCAGCTCTGCTGGATATTGGTGTTAGCTTCGATCCACACGCAGCGTTAGCTCAAATCCAGGCTCAGCAGGTAGTCGTCGAGCGCTTTTTGTCGCTCGTTGATTTGCTTGTTCAGTTGGTCGATCTGGGCGTGAGCTTTTTCGACCTGGTCTTCCTGCTCGCTGAATTTCTTTACGTAGCGGGCGTATAGATCGTTGTTGCGGTCCAGCCGTGACATGTTCTCGCGGATCCTAGTTTGCTCTTGCGTGATAACCGCGATTATTTGCTCTTGCTCTTGCCGCTGAGTGACCAGCAATTGCAGCTCTTGCTTGCGCTTGACGACCTCGGCCAGTGCCTTCTTTACCCCGTCGGACACGGCTGTCGAGTGCTGATAGTACACGATCATGTCATCTGGAAGGTTCCCGAGCACCATTTGTTGGGATACTGTTTGTTCTTCGACGATTTTCAGCGTCGCCGGCTTGCCGGGCTCGGCAGTGACAGCGAAGCGGTACATGTCACGCGTCTTCTCGGTGGGTTCCTTGGGCTCGATCAGTTTCCAGTTCGCATCGAAAGGATATTCGATGAGCACCGACTTGCCGTGCTTGCCCGAGTTCTTCACGGTGTAGGTCTGGGTGCGCTCGTACTTGCGCGTCGAGGTAAGCGTTCCCTTGGCGATTTTTACGCTCGTCAACTGCTCGGGGGAAGATTTCGCCTCGGGCACGACCTCGATATCCAGGTCTAGCGCGTAGCTGATTAATCGCTCGCTGCCGGGAGGCAGATCCTCGATCCGTGCATCGCCGGCATAGGTGCCGTCGTCGAACACCGTGACGGGTCCCTGCATCAGGTGCAGTTCGGTCGTGTTCTTCAACCGCAGGCCATTGAGTGGATGCTTCGGCTGCACGTTGGCGTTGTAGATCGATAGCTTTTCGCCCTGCACGGCGCCGTTGACGATCGGCAACATGGCTGATTGCTGACGCGACAGGCTGACGGGCGATTCAATTCTGTACTGAAACAACTCGCCAACGTCTGCTCCCGCGGCGGCCGTGGCAATGCCACGTGAGAGATTTAGCTGATTGTTAAGCTGAACAACCTCGGACTCGACCTCGGCCTGTGCAGCGGGCGCTGGGGCGCTGATAACGAGACCTCCGGCCCTCCCTTGACTCGCCAATTGTTTGTCTGCCCTCGGACCATTGCGGAACATCGGTGCCATTGCGAAGTCGCTCGCGTTCGCGTCCATATTCTGACCATAAACCTGCGGCCGCAACGAGCCGAAAAGTTCGCTTTCAACCACGGGCCGGTTGACGTACAGCGGTTGATACAGATTCATCACAAAGGAAATCGGCCGGCCGCTGACGAGCGTCAGATTGACGTCCTGCCAGTCTTCTTCCGAAGTGTTCTCGACCAAGGCCCAGCCTTGCAAGAAGGGCGGCTTTTTATCGGACAGCACAAGGCGATATGTTGTGCGCCAGATGGGGGATTGCTGGATATAGCCGACGCGAACGGGCCGCTTGCCTTCGCCTTCGAAATTGACCGAAACGGTTTTCTTGTCAGTAGCGTGTCCCAAGGCGAGCACGTTTAGCGCCTGGCGCAGCTCGGTGTCGAGCTTTGCGTCGGTGAGCTTGATGCGGCTGATCGACGCCATCGGGAAGCTGCGCAGGCCCGTTTCGGTGAGCAGGTTCAAGAACTCGGTCTTAACGACACGGTCCTTATCACCGACTTGCTGCTCGCGCGTTTCGACACCCAGGATGGTGCCCGTCACGCGATTGGGCGCTTCGATTTCAACTTTCTCGCCGCGCACCTGGTCTAGCAGGTTGGCCATCGTCGGGTTGTTGGTCAGGTCGATGGCGAAGGTCTTGAGCGTCTTGGTGATCGGGTCGATCGAGGCGTAGGTAACCGTCGAAATCTTGCCGCCCCCCAGGTCTTGTAAGACCATGCTCTTCAACAGGTCGTTGATTTCGGTAGAGTTAAACTTCAGGTCGACCTTGGCGTTGCCCTCGATGTCGGCGCGGCGTTCGAAGAAGCCGACGCCTGCGTTGTAGAGGACAACTCGCTTGACGGGCAGAGCGGCGGCCTCGGGCTCTTCGGCCCGAGCGTCGAATGCCCACTGCGCGATCGAGAGGCTGGTCAAGAAAAGGCCCGCTCGCAAGGCACGACAAAACACGCTACGTACGATCATCTGTAGATTCCTTTGGAAGGAAGAATTCTCTCGATGTGCGAATCATCGCTCTCCGCGCGGTGCGGAGAGCCTGCTTGTGAAAAGCTCACGCGATTTTGACTTCTCGCGTGCGACGACTTGCCAGCGATGCTGCCCACGCTTCACGCCGGAACCGGCGATGCGATGTTGCTAGGGTAAAACGCTCGCGGTCCGGTTGCCCTCAAGTCTAGCCTTTTGATGCGCGCCGTCGCGGTAAAGTTCCCGGTGAATATTGCTGTGTTTGAACGGGATGTTTCGGCACCCTGGCACGGACAGGCCGGTTTGGTACGATTGGCCCGGCAGAGTCGCCGAAATTTTACTTGCTACGCACCCCGCAGAAGAGAGGTCGCGCAATGGTTCTCACTCCCAGTACGATGCTTCCCCTGGGCACCAAGGCTCCCGATTTTTCGCTGCCGGATCCGAGCGGCAAGAAGGTGTCGCTCGCAGATTTCGCCGGCAAGCCGGCCCTGTTGGTGGTGTTCATGTGCAATCATTGCCCTTACGTGAAGCACGTGGCGGCAGGGCTCGCCCAACTGGCGAAGGATTACCAGGCTAAGGGAGCGGCGGTTGTGGGCATCAGCTCGAACGACATCCAGAACCACCCCGACGATGCACCCGCCAAGATGGCAGACGAAGCGAAGCTGCGCGGCTACACCTTCCCGTATCTTTTCGACGAGTCACAGTCCGTGGCCAAGGCGTATCGCGCGGCCTGCACGCCTGATTTTTACGTCTTTGATCGCGATCAGAAGCTCGCTTATCGTGGCCAGATGGATGCCAGCCGGCCCGACAGCGGCATTCCAGTGACGGGTAACGATCTGCGCGCCGCGCTCGATGCGGTGCTCGCTGGTAAGGCGGCGGCCGACGATCAAAAGCCCAGCATCGGGTGCAACATCAAATGGTCGGCGAACAATGCGCCGGACTATTTCAAGTAGAGCGCTGGCCGAACTGCGCCGTTCGGGCGCCGTGCTTTGCGTCGACGACTTGGCGTGGCGCCCCTCACCCTGCCCTCTCCCGGAGGGATAGGGGTTATAGGCACGCCGATTCTGGCGATTAGCTGCGACGTTTTTCGGCGTCGTCGTTTTCTTCTTCGGCCGCGACTTCGCGCTGAATTGCTGGGCCGAGCCACCAGCCCCAGACCAGGTAGTGGACGCCCACGATCATGAAGAGTCCGCCCCCGACGGCCACGGCGAGGCCGATGGTGCCGAGCGACAAGACATAGAGCGCGACCAAAGATACGACGATCAGGCCGATCGTCAGCGTGGCGGCGAGCAGCGAGTGCCAAGCCCGTGGCTTTTCGTCAGACATGCATCACGTCGCGAACCGCTTGCCCCAAAGAGTTCATTCCGATCACATCCAGCGTGGCCTGGGGAATTCGCCCTGGGCGATCGTTAATCGATGAATTCAGGTTCGATCTTCTTCGGGATCACTCCGGCGGCATGCCCGCGGGCGAGCAGTTCCCGCACCGCCTTCCGGCCGCGCGGTCCGAAATCGAGCGTCCAATCGTTGACGTACATGCCCACGAACGTGTCGGCCTTGCTTCGATCGAGGTCACGACCGTATTGCAGCGCGTAATCGAGCGCTTCCTGCCGATGTTCCAGGCCGTAGCGAATGCTCTCTTTCAGCAGCCGGTTCACGTCACGCATCACGTCGGGGCCGAGGTCCTTGCGAATCGCATTCGCTCCCAGCGGCAATGGCAGCTCGGTTTCGTCGTGCCACCACTGTCCTAGATCGACTAGCAATTGGAGCTTTCGCTCGCCGTAGGTGAGCTGCCCTTCGTGAATGATTAGCCCGGCGTCGATCGGCTTGCCCTGATACTCGCCCGCCTCGACGGCATCCAGAATCTGGTCGAAGGGGACGACGACATGCTTGAAATCGCGCGCCAGGCACATCCGCAGCGCTAAATAGGCCGTGGTGAGCGTGCCGGGCACCGCGATGGTCTTGTCGCGCAAGGCGTCAAGCGACTGTTTCTCTTTCGCCACGACCATAGGTCCGTAGCGATCCCCCATGCTGGCGCCGCAGGGGCAGAGAGCGTAAATATCGGTCAGATAGGCATAGCCGTGCAGGCTGACCGCAGTCAGTTCGAGTTCGCCGGAGAAAGCGCGGCGATTCAGCGTCTCGATATCGACCAGCTCGTGGCGGAACTCGTACTCGCCCGTGTCGATCTTGTCGTTCGCCAGGGCATGGAACATGAACGCATCATCCGGGTCGGGGCTATGCCCTACGCGGATCAGATGTTTGGTCATCGTCACGAGTTTTCTCTCCGCAGCGAACTGCTTTCAACTTGTTTGGTCATTGGCCTGAATGATAAGAGTCCTGCGAAGGCTCGTCAATTTGCCGCGATTCACGGCTCATTGCGGTTTCCGCCGGCCTGGTGCGCGCGAAGTCGCGGTGACAGCGGCTTGCGCGACATCTCGTACGCGCGCCTCGTTGCGATTAGAGAAACCGCAATCGTACGCGGGGAATAACGGGCGAGGAGCGACGAGCGCCGGCCGCGACGGTGGCAGAAGCCGTGGAAGCAGCAGAGTCGGCCACCAATTACGGCGTACCGATGGCCCCGGTCGGCAAGGGGGGAGCCGGCGGCAGTTGAATGGGGCCGGCCGGCGCACCTGGCGGAATCCCCATATCTCGCCCCGGAAGCGCACCAGGTCCTGGGCCGGCCGCTATGACAACCGTGCCGGTTTGCGCCGGGGGATTCGAGACTGGCGCCATGAAGGCCGTGCGTTGTACGCCTCCGCCAGCACTGCCTAGCGGGGCCGAACCGCCCGCTTGAACGATGGCACGCGGCTCATTAATCCCGACGGGCCCCGTCGGAGGCGCCACGGCGACGCCCGGCATAGGCATCGCACCGACTGGAGCGGGGCCGATCGGCGCGGGCATGCCACGAAGCGGCGAAGTGCTTGCGCTATCGGTCATTGGCATGCGCAGGCTGTTGCCCCCTTCTGGTAGCGACACGGGGGAACGATTCGGCAGCCCGGCGCCGTTAACGTTGCCGGGCTGCGGGCCTGGGCCCGGCAAGTCCGAGTCGTTGACACCTGGCATTGCCGGACCAGGCGACGGCAAACTGTTGGGCGGCAATACTTCCCCAGACGGCGAGGCACTCGGCGGCGGTACGACTTCGGCCGGTCCGGAGCCCATGGGGGGCGTCGGCAGGACGTTACCGTTTCCTTCGGTAACCACGGCCGGCGGAAATTGATGCTGCGGATAGACGCCTCGATCGGTGAGCGGCCCTTGCGGCAGAATGTAGCTGAAGCGTGTGGGCCGCGACCGCAACGAATCACGCTTCTCCGCGTCGTGATACGCTTTGTGCGGCCAGGGACCTTCGGCCATATTGATGCCGTTGTTCTCGAGCAGCGTGTTGCTCTCGAACATCACATTCTTGACCGAGAGCGTGTATTCGACCATCGAACGTGCGTAACGGCTGTCGGCGTCGGCCAGCCGGCGCTGCGATTCGACCAGGTCCAAAAGCGAAGCAGTGTCGGCTTCGAAAGCCGCCTCGACGGCCGCCATCTGTTGCGCCGCGGCGACGCGGCGATTGTAATTCGTCTGCGCCACGATGTACGACCGATCGACGTCGCCGACCGAGTTGCTCAGGTCGTGGACGACTTGCAGTTCCATCTCGCGAAGAATCGCGCGTTCACGCGCCAAAACAAGTTGGGCATTCCGCACCGCCGCGTGTCCTTGACGGAAACCGAGCGGCATGTTGAATTGCGCCCCCATCTGCCATTCCTGGAACTGACCGCCGAACAACGTCTGGTAGGCGTTGTCAAATTCCGGATTGTCACCGTAGTTCAACAAATTGTGACCGAAGCCGCGCCAACGATAGAGGGCTTCGGCGTCCAAACGTGGCAGCAAGAAGTTTTGCGCGGCGACGAGCTCTAGCTCGCGGCGTTTGACGAAGGCTCGTTGCCGCCGGAGTTCGGCGCGCCGGCTGAGCGCTTCTTGCGTGAGCTGGTCCCAATCGAAGGCGACCCTCGCTTGCAGCGGCTCTTCGGCCGGGCGGATCAGACGCGGATCATTGGGCGGCAGGCCCATCGTCAGCCGCAGCCGGCGCTCGGTGACGTATACGCCGGGATTGGCGCGGAACGTGCCGCCGCTTGATCCGTTGTTGGTGCGCGTGCCGTCGAAGAGCCGACCGGTCAACGCATCCTCGACTTCGGCCTGGAAGAAATAGTACTGGTCGCGGGCTTGCGCTTCCTTGTCCGCTTCGCCGCCGCGGCGGCCGGTCACGTACAGGGCGTGAATCCGCCGCCAGGTTTCCAGCGCGCTGTCGCGCGCCACGATCTTTGCGTGCAGATCCCGATAGGCGAAGTACAAATCCCAGTAAGCGTTCTCGACGTTGCTGATGAGATTGCGAACGCCGACTTCGAAATCCGCCAGGCTGATGTCCGTATTGACCCTCGCGATCAACACGCCGTTGGCCTGACCGATCGTTCCGTTGGGTCCTGCGATGCGGTTGTAGAGGACGCCAGCGCCCTGCAAGAGGGGTTGCCGCACTTCGGCCTCGATGTTCGTATCCCACGAGTGCGGGAATAAGTTGGCCGGGGCGTTATTCGCGTCGTAGATCGTGTTATGACGTAAGAAGTACGTACCGCCGGTGGCGGCGGTCTTCGACAACTGGACCTGGTACTGATTCAAATCCTGTTGAAACAGACGCGTACCACCGCCGAAGAACGAGTTGTTCAACGCGCGATGATTGTTTTGCCAATTGCCGGTGGCTGACAGATCAGCATCGAATTGCGAGAGCGCTGCTTCGACACCGGTGTTCGGATCGGTTTCGGTGATGGCCGGATTTTGAATCGTCCGCACGATTTGCGGATTCACGAGTACTTGCCCGCCGAGGTCGCGTAACACCGGCGAATTCACGAGCGCCAGCTTCAACGCTTCTTCCAGCTTCAGGTCCCAGTACTGCGGCGGTCCGTCACGAATCACATGCGGCGCGAACGAGCTAAAGTCGTCCTTACGCTCGGGGACCGGCTCGTTGGGATACTCCATTTCCAGGGCCACGTTCTTGTAGTGCGCGGCCTGCTGGAGCGAAGGGTCGTTGACGGGCTTCGGCGTCCGCAACGAGCATCCGGGCCCTAGAATCAGCAGAAGCACGCTCGCGGATGCTAGCAGCGGGGTGGTGGGCGCCATGGCCCCGCGCGGCGGCGCAGCGGAGCGCGCACCCGTGCTAGGGCGTCTCCGCTGATGGCTCGCTGCTTGGTGCCCGCTGTTTCGCAAGACGTTCGTCGCCCTGGAGATAGGATCTGCCCGCAACCAAATTGGCGGCGGTCTCGTATATCAACGCATCCGCGTCAGGCCGGCGCAACCTGAGCGCATGGGGCGCAAGGCACCGCCGGTTGGCATATAGATCGGCGGCCGCAGAGTTTTCCCAAACTCTTTTTTCCACATAACCGGAAAGTTCCGCGCGAAGTCCACCAGTCGGCCGTTCCGGCGGGCTGCTAGCAGCATGACTTCGAGGGTGCGGCGATATACTGGGAAGAATGACAGCAGAACCGCTGCCGAAGGAAATTGCGACCACTACGTCGACCTGGCAACATCTGGACGATTTGATCGAAGAGATCGTCGCCCTGGTGCATGCCCGGCTCGCTCCGCGCGAGTTCTGGCGTCAGTTGCTCGATCGCAGCGTTCGCGCTCTCGCGGCCGAAGGGGGAGCGGTTTGGATACGTCGCGGCGAGGAGACCTTCGCGCTCGATTGCCAGATCCATTCGGATCGCTCTCCGTGGGAAGGCGGTGCGGACGCGGCGCGACGCCATGCCCGGTTGGTCGCGCATGTGGGCGAAACGAAGTTGGCTTTGGCGCTTCCGCCGCACAGTGGTTCGTCAGGCGATGCCAGCACAGACAATCCGACGGCGCTCAGTCTGCTGTTGTCACCTGTCGTTTCAGATGACCAGGCGGTGGCCGTGATCGAGATCCTGGCACGCCCCGCAGGTGCGCCCGCGGCCACGGAAGGGCATTTGCGGTTTCTGTCGGCCGTCTGCGAAGTGGCGGCGGATTACGATCGCTTTCGTCAGTTGCATGAACTGCGCGAACATGCCAGCACACGTGGCCAGTTCGACCAATTCACACGCGCGGTGCATGGTCGGCTCGACGTGCGGCACGTGGCGTACACCTTGGCCAACGAAGGACGCGCGATTATCGGTTGCGATCGGGCCAGCGTGGCAATCGTGCGCGGGCGGAAAGCCCGGCTGCTAAGCGTCTCGGGGGTCGACACGCTGAACCGCCGCGCGGCCAGCGTGAGACATCTCGAGGCTTTGATCGGTGCCGTCGTTACCGGTGACGAACCGCTGTGGTATCCCGAAGATGCGGCGCAATTGCCGCCGCAGATCGAACAAGTCCTGGAGCGTTATCTCGACGAGTCGCACGCCCGGCAGTTGGTTGTTCTGCCGCTGCGCGAAGCGGTTGATGAGACGAATCGAGATTCTGCGCAGCCAGCCATCGGGGCGCTAGTGTGCGAATATTTCACCCCGCCCAGCGCCGTTCAACACACGAAATTGCAAACCGAGGCCGTCGCGGCACAGGGGACGGTCGCCCTGGCCAACGCCCTGGAATACGAGGGTGTACCGCTGGTTCGCCTATGGCGGGCCGTGGGGCAATCGCGACGGCTGGTACGCGGCCGGCAGTTGCCCAAGACCCTTCTGGGCCTCGCAGCGGCAGCTTCATTGATGACTGCCTTGGTATTTGTCGAAATCGACTTCAACGTCGAGGCGCGCGGTGAGCTCGTGCCGCGGCAGCGTCGCGACGTTTTCGCAACGGTCGACGGCGTCATTGCCGAGATTCGCGTGGCTCATGGCGACACCGTAAGCCAGGGGCAAGAGCTGCTGGTGCTACGGCGCCCGCAACTCGACCTCGAGCGAGCCCGGGTGCTGGGCGAGCTACAAACCGCTCGGAAACGCCTGTCCGCACTACAGGCGATGCGCTTCAGCGGGGCGACGGCCTCTTCGGAAGCGCGCGAACAATATCAGCAGCGCACTGCCGAGGAAGAAGAAATCAAGGAACAGCTCGCGAGCCTGCAAGAGCAGGTCACGTTGCTCGACGAACAGCAGGCCGAGTTGATCGTGCGCAGCCCGATCGCTGGTCAGATTCTTACCTGGGACGTCGAACAATTGCTTGCGTCTCGCCCCGTCCAGCGTGGGCAAATGTTGTTGAGCGTCGGCGATTCGAACGGACCGTGGGAACTCGAATTACGTGTGGACGACGACCGTATCGGACATGTACTTGAAGCCCGCCATGACAAGCTCGTGCCGGTGGACGTTTCGTTCCGCCTGGCGATGGACCCCGATCATACATTCGATGCGCAGGTGCGCGACGTCGCCTTGAATACTGACGTGCTGGAGAATGCCGGGCCGCAGGTATTAGTCACGGCCGACGTCGACCGCGACGCGCTGCCTCGGCTGCGTCCCGGCGCGAGTGTATTAGCGAACATTCATTGCGGTCGTCGATCGATTGGATTCGTCTGGTTGCACGATCTGTGGGATGCGGCGCGTACCCGGATCTTCTTCTAGTTTGTCCTTCTCACGCCGCGGCGCGAGGGAGATTTGGCATGCATTGGCTTCTGACGCTTAGCTTGCTGGCGGTGAACGCACTGGCTGCGCCCGCCGACGAATCGATCGAGTTGGATCAGGCCCTGGTCACGCTGATTGAACAAGTCGAAGTCCCGGCGCGCGAGGCGGGCGTACTGGCGGCCGTCGAAGTGCGCGAGGGGCAACTGGTCACGGTTGGCGAATCGCTCGCCCGCCTGGACGATACGCAAGCGCAACTGACGAAGAAGAAGGCCGAGATCGAGCTGGACGTAGCTCGCAGCGAAGCCACGAACGACGTCGATGTGCGTTTTGCCGAGAAATCGACCGAGGTAACCCGTGCGGAGTTGAAACGGGCCAGCGAGTCGATGGAAAAGTACAAAAAGAGCGTCTCGGCAACGGAACTCGATCGCCTGCGCCTGGAAGCCGAGCGCGCGGCATTGCAGGTCGAGCAAGCGCAACAAGAACTGAAGGTGGCCGCGTTTACTGAGCGGCTTAAGCAGAACGAAGTCGACTACGCGGCCTGGACGCTCGAGCGGTTGCGCGTCAAATCGCCGCTCGATGGCATGGTCGTCGAGGTCAAGCAGCGGCCCGGCGAATGGGTCGAGCCAGGCGAAACGATGTTCCGTATCGTGCGCATCGATCGATTGCGCGTCGAGGCATTTCTGGATGCGCAGCACGTGGGAGGTTCGCTCGTCGGCCGTGACGTGACGCTGGCGATCGAACCGCGCCGAGGTGAGTCGCTTGATTACAGCGGAAAAATCGTTTTCGTCAGCCCCGAGGTCGATCCGGTCAACGGCCAGATACGCGTGTGGGCCGAGGTGGAAAATCGCGGCGGTCAGTTGCGCCCGGGCGTTCACGGCAAGCTCACGATTGCCCCGCCGCCGATGGACGCTCCGAAACCGGCTGTGGCCGAATGATGCCGTCCAGTTTGCCGCTGAAACTATTCATCCTCACGCGATAAGTCTATCTCGCGATGGCAACCCTCGCTCGACAATCTGCAGCCTCGGCCGGACGTGCGCTCAGTGTGCGCATGCGGTCGGATCTGGTTGTCGTGCCGCAGATCGCCGCGGGGCGCAAGAGTTGGGCCGTAAAGGATCCTGTGGCGCTTGCGTACTTTCGTTTGCGCGACGAAGAGCTAGCGGTGCTCGAAATGCTCGACGGGCAGGCAACCCCGGCAGAGATTATTTCCCGCTTCGAACGTCGCTTCGCACCGCGGCGTCTGACGCCCGAAGCACTGCAAGCGTTTCTCGCGCGGTTGCACCGTGACGGATTGGTTCTGTCCGATGCGGCAGGGCAAGGGGAGCAGCTTCTCGACCGTTCGCAACAAGCCAGACGCCGGAAACGATTGTTGGGCCTGGCGAATTTGTTGGCGGTTCGGTTGCCCGGGTTGAATCCGACGCCGCTACTAAATCTGCTCAGTCCGCTGGCGAGCGTGTTGTTTTCTCGTGCGGCGGTCGTGGCGAGTCTGTCGCTGGTGGTCGTTGTCGCGACGCTCGTGGCAACACATTTCGCGCGTTTTGCCGCACGACTTCCTGAATGGCAGGGCTTCCTGACGCCGCGAAACGCCGTGCTGGCAGTCGTCGCGATTTCGCTGGTCAAGGTTTTGCACGAGCTGGGTCACGCGCTAGCCTGTCGGCGATTCGGCGGCGAATGCACGGAAATCGGCCCGATGTTGCTGGTATTTGCTCCCTGTCTGTATTGCGACGTTTCGGACTCGTGGATGTTCGCGAGCAAGTGGCGCCGCGCGGCGGTTGCCGCGGCAGGGATTTATGTCGAGATTGTGCTGGCCGCGGTTGCCGCCTGTCTGTGGTGGGGAAGCGAGCCGGGGCTGTTCAGCGCCTTGTGCATGAACGTGATGTTCGTTGGTTCGATCAATACGTTGTTGTTTAACGGCAATCCGCTGCTGCGCTACGACGGCTACTACGTACTCTCGGACCTGGTCGAGATTCCGAACCTGGCCGAAGAATCAGCCACGGCCTTGCGCAACCTGTCTTCTCGCGTGGTATTGGGGCAGCGTCCGCGCGCTCGGTCGAGTTGGAACTTCGAGCGACGCTTATTTTTGCTCGCTTATGGGATCGCGTCCGCCATTTATCGATTCGTGCTGGTGGCGCTGTTGTTGTGGTTTTGCTACCGTGCGATGGTTCCGTATCGCCTCGAGACGTTGGCTGTACTCCTGGCAGTCAGCGTGCTGGGGGGCATGATTGCCGGCCCGCTATGGCGCGGAATTCGTTTCGCGCGAACGCCGACCACTGGTACCAAAGTGCCTCGCGGCCGATTATTTGCCGCGTCGGCAATTATCGTTGGATTCTTTGCTGCGCTGGCTCTAGTGCCGCTGCCGGTGCGCGTCACGGCGCCGGTCGTCATCGAGGCTGAGGATGCGCAGCGGGTTTATGTTTCCGAGCCTGGTACGCTGGTTTCGAGTGTCCGCGCTGGGCAGGAAGTGCAGGCCGGCGACACGCTGGCCACGCTCGCGAGTCCCGATTTGGACTTGGAAATCACGCGCCTGACCGGTCAGCGCAATCGGCAACGAGCCCGGCTGGCAAGCCTCGAAAAGCGGCGAGGGCAGGACCGCGCCGCCGCGGCCGAAATCCCCACGGCGCGCGAAGCGCTTGCTGATCTGGACGAGCGTCTGGCCACACGTGAAAGCGATCGCTCACGGCTGATTCTGAAGACTCCCATTGCGGGCACGGTATTGCAGCCCGACTGGAGTGCTTTGCCCGTCTCGCGCGATGCTTTGCCGACATGGCGAGGCACACCGCTACGGCCGGAAAATCAGGGGGCGCATTTCGAAACCGGCACGCTGCTATGCCTGATCGGCGATCCGCGTCGTACGGTCGCCGTGGCGATCGTCGATCAAGCGGACGTCGATCGGATTGCGGTCGGAGAGCGGGTCGATGTGAAGATCGACGAGGCCGCCGGTTTGGTTGTTCCAGGCACGGTTGTGGAAATCGCGGAAGTCGATGTCGACGTGGCGCCCCGCCCGCTCGCGAAAAGTGGGGATTTGCCCAGCCGTACCGACGCATCGGGCGTCACGCGGCCGCTGACGGCCTCGTATCAGGTTCGCATTTCGCTCGACGCTGGTGATCGGACGATTCTACTGGGCGCGCCGGGTCGCGTGCGCATCCATTGTCCGGCCGAATCGATCATGGCGAGGGCGCGGCGCTGGCTGCGCGGCTCGTTTCATTTTTCGATCTAGCCTGCAAGTCGGCCGGTCGAATGTGCGCGCTTACGCAATCATTGTGACGCGAGGCGCTCGTAGCGGCGCGCTACGGGATCAAGAAGCACAGGCCCGTGATAAAGGCCGTCTCGACCAGCATGGCGTCAAGTCGCACTTCGGGCCAGTTGATCTGATACGGTGCGCGACTGCCGGGGCGATAATAGCCCAACGAGTAGACGTGCTCGCGCGGCGGATGCACGACCATCATGTAGGGGAGCAAGGGGATCTTGACGAAGAACTGCGCCCCCGAGATCCAGAACTGACTAATGCCCCAATCGTACCCGTAGCGTTCCAGGTTCGGCTGCTCGAAGTAGAGCGGCCGATTGAAAAATGCCGGCGATTCCCACATGTAGGAATAGTCGAGCGGTGCGCGTTGGAACTCCGAGGTGCCGAATTCTTTTTCCAACGTCTTGGTCGGATTCACTTCGCGCGGGACCTGTCCTTCCTTGGGCGCGATGTTGATCGTCAGCGATCCAATGGGGCGGAGCGTGTAATCGCCATAGTTGGGCGGCGAGACCTGCTGTCCTAAAGGAGTGCCTGGCGCGATGCCCTCGGTCGGCGGGGGTAGCGGCACCGGTTGCACGACGGGCGCGCGCGGCGCATCCGGCTGCCGTACCAGTGCCGCGGTTCGTTGCACGGCCTGTGGCGGCAGTTGCGGTGCAGGGGGCGAGAATCGTGCCGCAGGCAGAGGCGCCCCCACGGGCTCGACGGCCGACAGTCGCAAGACCGAGCCGGCCGGCACGATTCGCGTCGACGGAGCGAATTGTACTCCGGGCGAAGGAGCAGGCTGCGCCGCTCGGGAAGACGCGAATTGCACTCCCGGCGACTGCGCGAATTGCGCTCCTGTTGAAGGAGCAAATTGCACGGTCCCTGGCATCTCGGCGGCAACCGCTGCCGACACGACCAGCACGCATGAGGCGGCAATTGCCACCACCATCGGCCAGCGCCGGAACACGACGACCGGGCCGCGCATCGCTCTTGCGAGGCGTGTCCGCGATTCGGCTACAGGCTTTGAGGCGTCTGGAGGCATGGTGGTAACGTGTGCGAGTCGTGAAGGGTGTAGGGGTTTTATCGTCCAACTCCCATGCTGGGCTGAATTCCGGTTCTCGCGATCCGAAGCTGCGCAGTTTTCGCAAACCCTCTAGCCTGCATTGGGTTGCTGCGACAGGCTGTCCAAGGACGTGGCGCCAATGACGACTTTCGTCCCCCGGGTGGAGGTGTGCTCATACGTTCCGATTTATCCGTGCAACTGAAAACACGGATCGTGCAAAAAGTCTGGCAGCCAAGCATGTTACGGCGACAAAATCGTTGACAGCTTCGACGATTCGTCCTGATAATCGAGGTCTATGCCGCGCGGCATACGGGCAGGGCTGGCCAGACGGCGCGAGGGCTGCGAAATCAACTTCCGCGCGGCAACCGTACATAAGCGCTACGGAACATCGTTGCGGCATGGCGGTGCCGGGCGAGAGGCCTTCTGAGGCAGTGGGGCTTCGGAAAAAGGACCTCGGCCCACGAGCGATGTCCGTTGGGCCTTAGCGAACGTGTCTGTCAGGCGCGGCTTTGACGATGCGTCGAGCCCGCTCAGCGGCAATTCGGGTCGGACTTTTAGAGCGACGAGAAGTGGCACCACTATGACGTTGCGCGATCTCTTGGAACGCTTAGGCGTTTCTCCTGACAAGTATCGAAACGAGCCCACCTGGCAACGCTACGAGGACGAGCTCTTCCCCACGCTTGGCGTGACACGGCTCGAAGAGCGACGGCTGTTGAACGCCGCGCCCGTGGCGGTCGCTCCGGCCATGCCAACGAAAGGCGTCGCGGCCGAGGCGCATGCCTCGCCTGACGCCGGCAGACACGATCAGGCCGGCAGCGATGTGCGGAATCTCGCCGTGACGATGTACGGCGGCCCTGCGCACGGCGACCTGACGACCGAGATGCACCAGCTCAGCGGTGGCGGCGGAGGACACGGAGGTGGCGGGCACGGCGATAACGGAACGGCCGGCGATCCCACGGAAAGTGGCAAGCTCGGGGCCTCGCCCAACGTGAACGCGTCTGTCGCGAGCAATCCGGCGGCTGCGGCTGCCGAACAGGTCGCGGTGCCGTTGACGCTCACCGCGAATCAACCGCCGGTGAACGTTGTGCCGGGTGCGCAAACGACCAACGAAGACACAGCGCTGTCGATCAGCGGCATCTCGGTCTCGGATGCGGACGCAGGTTCGTTGCCGATCACGACCCAGTTCACGGTTAATCACGGTACGCTTTCGGTCGATACCACCGGCGGTGTGGTGCAGCCAAGCGGCGCAATCTTGATGCCCGACGGGACGGTCATTACCGGTAACGGCACCAATACGCTGACGATATTGGGCAGCACCGCGCAGATCACGAACGAGCTTTCGTCCGGTCTGAAATACACGCCGAATCTGAATTACAACGGTGGCGACCAACTGACGATGAGGTCCAACGACCTGGGCGCCCTGGGCTCGGGCGGGCCGCAGCAAGACGTGGATGTCGTGGCCATCACGATCCTTCCGGTGAATGATCCCCCGGTCAATGTCGTGCCCGGGCCGCAGACGACAAACGAAGATACGTCGCTTGTGATCTCGGGGATTTCCGTCTCGGATGTCGATTCGGGAGTATTTCCGATTTCGGCGCAGTTGACCGTTGCGCACGGCACGCTTTCGGTCGACACGACCGGCGGAGTGACGCAGCCCAGCGGCGCGATCCTGCTACCGGACGGCACCGTCATTACGGGCAATGGCACGAACACGCTGACGATCGTGGGTTCTACGGCACAAATCTCGAATGAGCTGTCGCACGGTCTGCTGTACACGCCCAATGCGAACTACAACGGCAACGACCTGCTGACGTTTACGACGAATGACCTGGGAGCGCTCGGCTCCGGCGGACCGAAGCAGGATATCGATACTGTCGCGATTACGGTCGTGGCCGTCGACGATCCGCCGGTGAACACCGTGCCTGGACCGCAGACGACGAACGAAGATACCCCGCTTGTGATCTCGGGCATCTCGGTTTCGGATATCGATTCCGGCACGAATCCCATCACCACACAGTTCAGTGTTGCGCACGGTACGTTGACTGTCGACACGGCCGGGGGTGTCGTTCAGCCGAGTGGCGCGATCCTGCTTCCCGACGGCACCGTGATCACCGGCAACGGCACCAACACGTTGACCATTCTCGGTACGACGACACAGATCAATAACGAGTTGTCGCTGGGACTCGACTACACGCCCAGTGCAAATTACAACGGCAGCGATCTGTTGAAGGTTACGACCAACGACCTGGGCGCGACGGGAATCGGAGGTCCGCTCACCGACGTCGATACGGTTGCCATCTCGGTGCTGCCGGTGAACGACCCGCCGGTGAACACCGTACCGGGTGCTCAAACGACCAACGAAGACACGGCGCTCGTCATCAACGGCCTGTCAGTGTCGGACGTCGATGCCGGCGCTAGCCCCCTCACGACGCAGTTTACCGTTTCGCACGGCACGCTTACCGTGGATACGACCGGCGGAATCACTCAGCCCAGCGGCGCGATTCAATTGCCCGATGGCACCGTGGTGACCGGCAACGGGACGAATACGTTGACCATCCTCGGTAGCACGACGCAAATCAGCACGCTGCTGTCGCACGGACTTACCTACACGCCCGGCGCCAATTACAACGGCAGCGATCAATTGAAAATGACCTCGAACGACCTGGGGGCATTCGGGTCGGGCGGGCCACAGAAGGACATCGACACGGTCAATATCACGGTCCTGGCCGTCGACGATCCGCCTGTGAATGTCGTCCCGGGACCGCAATCGACGAACGAAGACATACCGGTCACGATCGCCGGCATTTCAGTGTCGGACGTCGACTCGGGTACGAATCCCATCACCACGCAATTCACCGTCGACCATGGCACGCTGTCGGTTGATACCACCGGCGGTGTCGTGCAGCCCAGCGGCGCTATCTTGATGCCGGACGGAACCGTCATCACGGGGAGCGGTACCGACACGCTGATCATTCTTGGCACGACGGCGCAGATTAGTAACGAGTTGTCGCTCGGCCTGACGTACACACCGACGTTTGCCTATTACGGGCCCGATACGTTGACCATGTTGTCGAACGATCTGGGCGCGACGGGCGCTGGCGGGCCACTGACCGACACTTCTACGGTGGCGATCACCGTGGCACCGGTCGTGCATGCTCCGACGTTGACCGTGACCACGCCCACGTCGGGCTTTAACGGGTTGCCGATCTCGATCGGCATTTCCGGAGCATTGACCGACAGCAATAAGCCCGAGGTGCTGACGTTCGACGTTTCGAACGTGCCCACGGATGCGATTCTGCACGACGGCCTGGGGAACGATCACACGGGCCAATCGAGCTACACGTTGACCGAGGCCGAGGTGGCCGGGCTGACGTTGACGATGCCCGACAGCACCGTGTCGACGACGTTCACCCTGACCGTGGTGGCCACAGCGACGGATGCGGCGATCAATCAGTCCGCGTCCTCCGCACCCGGCACGATCGCGGTGACGAGCCTGAACCCTTATCCAATCTTGACGAACTTGTCGGCTCCGAACGTGTTGCAGGGTTCGACAACCACATTGACGGGCACGGTCGAGAGCCTGCGTCCCGGCGCTTTCCCGATGGAAGTCACGGTGACCTGGGGAGACGGCAGCGCGCCGGAAACCTTCCAGGTCAACGCGGCCGGTCAGTTCTCGGCAACGCATACGTATCTGTACGACAACTCGAATCCCAGCCTGACAGAAGTGCAGCCGATTCACGTGTCGGTCACCGATCAATTCGGCAAGACCACGACGGGCGATACATCGCTGATCGTGACGGACGTCGCGCCGACGGTCAGTAACCTCTCGATCACGCCGAATGATCTAACTATCAATTACGTCAGCAACGTCGCAACGTTGACCGGAACGATTTTCGATCCCGGGCCGACCGACACGTTCGTCCTGACGGTGAATTGGGGAGATCAAAGTGCTCCGCAAGCGATCGCGTTACCGGCCGGCGCGACCAATTTCACGCTGACGCACGTGTTCGACGACAATAAAACCGGTAACCCCAACCAGGTGAACTCGGTTCAGATCAGCGTGATGGACGTACACACGGGCGTCGGCAGCGCGCTGAGCTCGATCACTGTACACGACGTGACTCCGACGCTGGTCAACTTCCTGGGCAACGACCTGGGGTCGAGCGGCATCGTGACGATCACGGGCAACGTCGGCCATCCTGGCGGCAGCCCGCTGACGCTGACCATCAACTGGGAAGATACGGTCCAGGTGATTCAGAACGTCCCTCAGGGAAGTTTTTCGATCCAGCACTTTTATGACGCGCCGCCGGACGCAGCTAACCCTTCGGCGCCGATCACGATCACGGTCAGCGTGGCCAGCGATACAAACCTGGCTGCTAACGGCGCCCACACATCGGCCGTGTCAGGCCTGGGCCCCGTTGGTGGACAATTGGCGCTGTTCTACTTGCAGCAGCAGACGACGATTCCCCATTTCGACGGCGGCGGCGACCATGTGGATCTGCCCGCGACGCAGCCGATCGTATTGACGTTCACGACGGTTCAATTCGATCTCCACGCCCCACAAGGCGAAGGGCTGGGAACGACCAAGCCCGTCGTGGCGCTGCGATCGTTCGATCCGGCCGCCGGTGCTGAGCGTGGCATCGTTTTATTGCCGGTCGACGTGCTGAATAACCTCACGGCCCTGTTCGCGAAGTTGCCGGACGACCATTACCGGTTGTATTACGTCGAGCAAGGGACCGAGCGCATGATCATGGACGTGGTCGTGCGGCACGGCAAGCCGATTGACCCGACCGATGATTCCGAAGGGACGCAGGACCGTCCGCCGACCTCGCATTGGGAGCGTGCCGACGAACAGGAAAATCAATTCGTCGACGCCAACGAAGGCGCCGACCGGGCGCCGGTCGCAGCACGCCCTGTCGAACAATCCGAAGTGCCCAGCGCGGCCGACGAGGACGCGTTACCGGTGCCTGCGGACTTCGGTGCTCCCGAAGCTGCGCCGGTTGGACCGCCCTCGGACTCGGGCGCGGCAAGTTCATCCACGGGCGTCACGATCGAACGTGCGGCAACGGCCCGCTATCGGGCGTTGTTCGCGCCGGCCGTGGCCGCAGTCGCGGCAAGTTCGCTATGGAGCGGTGATCGGTGGGCACAGCGCGTCGACGAGAGCCTGGCCGAGGCCCCGGCCGACGCGTTGGCGAAACCGGCCCGGTTACGCCGTCGATTGCAGCGGATGCTCAATCGGCCAACGACTCCGAAATGATTGCATGAAATGCACGACACTCGCGCAATTCGATCAGGCAGCTAACTTATGAACTCGTGTCCGTTTTGTAACACCACGATCGCCCCCCTCGACGCACGCTGCCCCGCGTGTGATGCGCTGCTGCCTACGAGCGCGGATCAGACCGTCGATTCAGCCGAGTTCGAGCAATTTCGCGTGGTCGCGCTGGAGGACATCACGGAGCCCGCTGTACAAGCCGCGGAGCCGCCGGCCCCGAAGCGCCGAGTCCCATCCTTCCTGCGCAAGATTGTCGATCGTACGGTTCGCCGGCGCGGCAAGGGTAGTACAGAATCGGGAATAGGCGACTCAGGCACTTTTGACTCGGCCACGTTTCCGTCGAAATCCGACGCGAGCCAAGTCGATCTGACGCTGCTACGAACGCAAGCGACGTTCCTGGACGATACGGCCCGCAAGGTGCCTCGGGCGGCGATTCCTCCGGTAGTGCCTCGTGCAGAGTTGCCCCTTGTTGACGCCGAAGATGCAGCGATTGAGCCACTCGTATTCGACGAAGACGAAGTCGAAGGGCCACGCACACTGGGCGTCGCTGATTTTACGATCGCCTTCGTCCCCGACGATGGTGGCGAGGAACTGCCCGGCGCGGCGACGGGGGACAGGATCGCCGACGATGGTGTTGAAGCCGAGCTCGCACCGGATTTGGAAGCGGAACTACTCGCCGAAGTGGAAGATGATCTCGAATTCGAGTTCGACGAGGGGGCTGATTCCGCCGTGTCGGGTGATGACGACCTGCAGCGGACAATTGCACAGAGTGACTTAACGATCGCCTTTCCCCAGGAAGAGTCCCCCGAGCAGCCAATCGCGGGCGTTATCGGCGTACCCTCGGTCGCGCCTGAAAACGACGAGATTGGGCGGACGGCGACCGACAGCGACTTTACCGTGGCGTTTGATCCGGCGGCGCCGATTGCCGGCGCGATTCGTCCTGCCGAGGACGAAGTTGTCGACGACAACGATCCCAATGGCACGCGCCGGCTAACCGAAAGCGACTTCACGGTCGCCTTTATGCCCGAGCCGCCAAGCCCGGCGGCCAGTGACGCCGAGCCGCCCATCTCCCGTCCGACGCTGGCGGCGGACCTGACATTGGATTCGGCCGATTTGGCGGCCGCCGCGAAAGACGCGCTCCCGGGCGCGCCGCGCGAAGCGACCGAGAGCGATTACACGTTTGCTTTCGTCGAAGGGGAAAAGCCAAAAGGGGGCGATGCGCGGGCCACGCACGGAATCGGTGCCACGCTCAATGCCGATGAATTGCCTGCCGAAGAAGTCGAACGCCTGACGGGCATGTGGGAAGCGACAATCTCGCCCGAAGCCCGCCCCGGAATGACAATCAAGACGGCCGAGCCTGGCTCTGCCTCGCAAACGCACCTGGTCGTTCGTCCTCGCACGGTGCGGGCGCCGGAAGAGCCATCGCTGGACAGCGCCGACTACGAATTGCTGGAAATGATCGGCAAGGGGGGCATGGGCGTCGTGTATGCCGCGCGGCAGGCATCGATCGATCGCACCGTGGCGATCAAGATGATTCGCCGCGATATGGCCACGGATGCCGATCAACGGCAGAAGTTCCTTTCCGAAGCCGTGGTCACGGGGGACCTCGACCATCCGAACATCGTGCCCATTTATGACCTGGGCTCGAACGAATCGGGCGCGCTGTTCTACTCGATGAAACGGGTCGAAGGGACGCCGTGGATCAAGGTGCTCAAGAAGAAGAACCTTCATGAGAACCTGGAAATTCTCATGAAGGTGGCGGACGCCGTGGCCTTTGCGCATTCGCGTGGCGTCGTGCATCGCGATCTAAAGCCTGAAAACGTCATGCTCGGCGACTTCGGCGAAGTACTGGTCATGGACTGGGGACTGGCGCTACTGGCGCCACGCTTCCGCCACCTCGGCTCGATCACACAATCGGGTGGGATGGGGGGCACGCCAGCCTACATGGCGCCGGAGATGGCCAGCGGTCCTTTGGATCGGATCGGCGCGCCTAGTGACATCTATCTGTTGGGGGCCATCCTGTACGAAGTTCTCACGGGCAAGCCGCCACATGCCGGCCGCGACGTGATGAGCTGCCTGTACGCCGTGGCACGCAACGAGATCCAACCGACGGAAATCACGGGCGAGCTGATCGAAATCGCGCGGCACGCCATGTCTACCGAGATCGATGGCCGATACGCCAGCGTTCTCGATTTCCAGGCCGCGATCCGGCTGTACCACTCGCATTCGGAAAGCATTTTGCTTTCGGACCGCGCGGAAGAGGACCTGACCCAAGCGCAGACATCGCACGATTACCAAGATTACGCTCGGGCCGTTTTCGGCTATCAAGAAGCACTATCGCTATGGGATGGTAATGACCGCGCCCGAGCACGGCTGCTGGTCGCCAAATCGTCGTATGCCGAGACGGCGGCCGGGAAAGGGGACTTGGACCTGGCGGCCTCGCTGCTCGATGCGGACGAACCGTCGTTCGATGAGCTTCGCGGTCGCGTTACAGCGGCTCAGCGCGAACGCGAGGTGCGCAGCACACGTCTGAAATTCTTGGTTCGCGCCGCGCGGGCCTTGGTGGCGACCGTCGTGGTCATCGTCACGGTGGCGTTTTTCGCGATTCGCGCCCAGCGTGAAGAGGCGAAAGCCCAGGCGGCCCGCGCCGACGCGGAAGCGACACGCGCGCTCGCTGCCGAGGGTGAGGCAAAAACCAAGCGCGACGAGGCGGTCGCTTCGGAGAAAACGGCCAACGAGCAACGGGTTCGCGCGCAGGCGGCCGAAGCGCAGGCCGAAATGGACCGCGACAACGCCATCGCCGCCAAGCAGGCCGCGGTGGAAGCCGAGCAGGCGGCCGTCGAATCGGAAAAAGTCGCCGTGGCGGCCGAGAAGGCCGAACAAGCGCTGCGCGAGCAGGAAGAAGCGCTCCGTCTGCAGAAGGAATACGATGCTTATATCGCCTCGATCGGGCTGGTTTCGGCCAAGATCGACGAAAACGCCTTCGGCTATGCCGCCCAACTGTTGAACGACTGCCAATCGCATTTACGCAATTGGGAGTGGGGGCGTCTGATGCACCTCTGCCGGCAGAGCGTGCAGACGTTTCGTGAGGAGGGGCCGATCGATTCGGCCAGCTATTCGCCCGACGGCAAGCAAGTGGTCACCGGCAGTTGGGAGGGGGTAGCCCGGGTGTGGAATGTCGCCACCGGGCAACAACTGAAGACATTGAAGCACGGTCGCTACGTTCACGCCGTTGCTTATTCGCCGGACGGAAAATTGATCGCCACCGGCAGCAATGACAAAGATGGAGAGCTACGGCTGTGGGACGCGGCAACCGGCGACCCGCTGCGTACGCTTGATGGACATACCGATGCCGTACTGAGCGTCGCGTTCTCGCGCGACGGTAAACGACTGCTCAGCGGATCGTACGACAAGACCGCGCGGTTGTGGGATGTCGAGTCCGGTGAGCAAATCCGGGAATTCAAAGGACATACCTGGTGGATCTGGTCCGCGGCGTTTTCGCCCGACGAGTCGCATATCGTTACTGCCAGCCAGGACGGTACGGCGATCGTCTGGTCGGTCGCGTCCGAGGAAAAGAGCGCTCCCTTTACGGGGCACGCCGGGCCGGTCTACTCGGCCGCGTTTTCACATGACGGGCGTTATGTCGCCACGGCCGGATACGACAAGCGCATTCTGCTGTGGCGTCCGGACCAGGTGAGGCCGTTCGACTTCGGCACGCTCCTCAGCGAAGAGACCGGCACGTCGACCAAATATCAAGCGCTGTTGGGCCACAACGCGCCGGTGCGTTGCGTTCGATTTTCGGCCGATGGCAACTTGCTGGTCAGTGCCAGCCACGACAACACCGTAAAACTGTGGGACGTCATGCACGGCACTTGCCGTCAGACGCTGCGTGGTCATGCAGGCTGGGTCCGTTCGTGCTCCTTCTCGCCCGACGGCCAATTTGTGTTGTCGGCCGGCTACGATCACCAGGGCAAAATCTGGGACGTCGCTCATTACGAAGAGTTCCGCGCCTACGGTGGTCACGACGACGCGCTCCTGGGCGCCGCCTTTTCTCCGGATGGCCGGCAGATTATCACGGTCAGCCGGGATCGCACGGCCAAGATTCAGGATCTCGTCGCCGGACGCAAACCAACCACGCTCAGCGAGGGGCACGCCTTCCTCGTGTCGACCGTCGCTTTCTCACCGGATGGACATCGGGTCTTCACGGGCGCCGGCGACGATACGGTGCGCATCTGGGATGCCGTAACTGGCGGCGAACTGGGCTTGTTCGAACAAACGGGGCGCGGCGGCATTTTCGCCCTCTCGCGTGACGGACGCTGGATGCTCACCGGCGGCGACGGCGGCAAAGCGCGATTGTGGGATGTAACGACCGGCAAGGTCGTGCATGAATTGACTGGCCACAAGTCTGACGTCACCGCCGTGGCGATTTCTTCCGATGCCAAGTTGCTCTTCACCGGGGACGCAGCCGGCCGAGGCCGCATCTGGGACGCCGCGACAGGACAGCAATTGCATTTGTTAAGTGGGCATAGCCGCAAAATCACCGCCGCGCATTTCCTCACGGGCGGAAAGCGAGTTCTCACCGCCAGTACGGATAATTCCGTCGGACAATGGGATGTCGCTACCGGTCAGGAGTTGACGGCGCAGGTGCTGAAACATCCGGACAGTGTCGCCGCCATGATCACCTCGGGCGACGGCCGGTTCGCGATCACGGCCTGTGCCGATAAGCACATTCGCCTGTGGAACTTGGACGGTCCGCGCGTCGTCCGCGACATAGACACGGCCGGGTGTGTGGTTTCGTCGTTGGCTCTCTCGGCCGACGGGCATCGCGTGCTGACGGCCTGCACCGATAACAAAGTTCGCCTGTGGGATCTTGCCAGCGGCTCCGAAATAAAGAACGCCAAGCATCAGGCCGGTCACGGCGCGCTCGTCGACACGGGGCACAACGCGGTCTGGTCGGCCGTGTTCTCGCCGGACGGGACGCACATCGCCACGGCCGGAGGGAACGACGCCACGCTGTGGCGCATCGACAACGGTCGCGAGATCATGTCCTACAGCCCGCACGGCGCCGTGGCAGCCGGCGCGTTTTCGCCCGATGGCCGGCACGTCGCCACGTGCAGTTGGGACGGTACGATCAAGGTGTGGGACGCAACGACCGGCAGCGTCGAGTTGAAGATCGTCGCCTCGCCCGAAAGGTATGTGAATTCGGTCGAGTATTCACCGGACGGCACGCGGCTGCTCTCGGCCAGCGACGATGCGACGGCCAAAATTTGGGACGCTGCGAGCGGCCAGCTCGTTTTGTCGCTTCCACCGAATGACGACGCCCAGGGGCATCAGGACACCGTCCGCTCGGCCCGTTATTCGTCCGACGGCAAACGCATCATCACGGCTTCGAGTGACAAGACAGCGCGCATTTGGGACGCGCAGACTGGGGAATCGCTCGCGACTCTCGAAGGGCATGAATGGGCCGTGCTGGCAGCCGTGTTCTCGTCCGACGGCACTCGCGTCATAACCGGCAGCGAAGATAACACCGTCCGCATCTGGGACGCCGCGACCGGCAAGCAGTTGTTACTGCTCGAAGGGCATACGGCTCCGGTGACTTCGGTGGCGTTCACGCCGGACGGCAGCCGCGCCGCGACCGGAGCACAGGACAATGCCGTGAAGTTGTGGGACGCGAAGACGGGCAAGGAGATCCTGCACCTGAAGCAGCATTCGCAGGAAGTTTCGTCCGTGGCGTTCTCTCCGGACGGCAAACTGCTTCTTACCAGCAGCCGCGACGGATCGGCCATTGTTTGGCCCGCCGTCGACTGGCAATAATTGCGGGCAACAGGCAAGAGGTTGTTCGTCGCTTATCCCTTTTGAACGCAACGTCCTGCCTGTTGCGACCGACGTGCGGGGCATCGTCACTTCGTTCGCAGCTTCAGCCATCAGTTATCCACGGCCGTATGGCCACGAGCGCCGGCGGTCCCCTCATAAATCCAGGAACATTGCCGAGATAAATATGCGAAACGGACAGATCGAGAGAACCCTTAAGCGGGTGTTAACACTTTCCTTTTCGGCCGCGCTCGCGTGGTGCATACCGGTGGTCGCTTCGGCCCAGCAGGCGCGTCCTGCATCGCCCAGTGCGCCGGCAAGCGTTTCGGCGAACGAGCAATCGGTCCGTGATGCGATCGAGGCCTATCGGAAAGCGGTCGACTTGGGCGATACCGAGGCGATTGCCGAGTTCTGGTCTCCCGAGGCCGATTACGTCGACTACAAGGGGCGCGCCCTGAAGATCCACACGCCCACGATTCGAGAGCGAACGCAGTCGCGCGAGGACGGGCATATCGCGCGGCAGGCGCCAAAGACCGAGACCTTAGCTGTCCGCTTCATCACGCCGGACGTTGCGGTCGAAGACGGCACGATCGAGCGATCCGACGCACCCGGGGATCATCCGAAGTTGGGCCGCTACTGCGCGATGTGGGTGAAGAAGGACGGTCGATGGTTAATCGATGGCGTGCGCGAATCGCTCTATCGCGCCGCGGCCGGCGCCAACAAATTTCAGGACCTCGATTGGATGATCGGTGATTGGGTCGCCGAGGGACCGCAGGGCACGATCCAAGTGTCCTGCACGTGGGGGCCGGAGAAGGCTTACATTTTGCGCCATTTAAAAGTGGAACCGAAGGGCGAGGAGCCGGCCTTATCAGCCACACAATGGATCGGTTGGGATCCGGTGCATGAACGGATTCACTCTTTTGTTTATGACTCGCGAGGGGGGTACGGCCAGGGGATCTGGTCGAAGGACGGAGACGCCTGGACGGTCAGCACCAGCGGTGTCCTGCCCGACGGACAGCGGACGTCGGCCACGAATTTTTACAGTCGGGTGGACGATAATACAGCTATCTGGGAATCGGTCGACGATCAGATCGAAGGACGTCCCGGCCCGGACGTTCGATTTCGGGCGACACGGAAGCCGGCCAAGAAGTAGAGTCTCTAAGAGGGACTATTGGCCGTGGCCGGTCGGCTGTTACATGTTTAGCGATTTATCCGTGTAAACCACCGACTTTAGTCAGGTATAATTAGCAGGCGTCATCCGGCGATCACAAGGAGCGAAATCATGCTTCGCTATTCGAACCGACGCGCGAAATGGATGGCGCCGCTGGCTGTATTTGTCATGGAAGTCGGCTTGGGGGCTGTGTCGCCGGGTCACGTGGCCGCTCAGGCACCTGCGGCGAAAAAGCCCACTGCTGCCCGGCAGGCGGCGCCCACGGCCACGAAGACGAAACAGCCGATTGCCCCGCCTGCGGCCAATTCGACGGAAGTCGCGGCCCGCGAGCAGATTCTCAAGAGCGACGAGTTGCAAGATACGCTCAGCCGTTTTGACCAGTGGCTGTCAAAGCAAACTCTCTACGATGCCGAGCAGGTCAAACGGACTCGGCTACGGCTCGGCGCGGGCATCAAGCGCATGACGTCTGCACAGTTGCAGCGGTTCATGACCGAGATGAACGCCAAACTCGAAGTGCTGACCGGCGAGCATGCTCAAGATGCGCAGGAGCACCTCTCGGAGACATTGTCTGTCGCTTCGGAAGCGTACGCTCGCAAGGTGCGCCAGGGTCTGCCGGACGTGTTGTCGATGAACGCACTGCAGATCGACCAGAAGCTGGCCAGCATCAATACGAAACGGGACGCATCGGCCCAGATGCAAAAGCGGTTCGACGTTTCGCGTCAGCGCATGGTAGCCTCGAACGAAGCGCAAAAGCGTGAGCGGCAACGTGCCCAGCAAGACGAGGCCGCGGATCGTGCGGGCAACTATTCGTCTTCGTCGCAGCCGAACAATTTCACTCCGGCCGCGGATTATTATCCGAACCTGTACGACGCCTACGACAGCGGCTACGACGGGTACGCCGGCGTGACGCTGCCGCTGGGTGGATACCGCTTCTAAGGATTGCGTTCGCTTCACGGCGCGCGCATAGTGCTTGCGCGTGTGACATGATCCTGCGCTGAAGCAGGCTTATTTCAGCAGGTAGAACACGTCGGTGCGTACCTGCGTCGGGTCGTCGGTCCAGTGGCCGTAAATTTCCCAACTCGGGCCGGCCAGTGCATGCCCTTGCAACCGGCACGCCTGCGTAACCGCCTGGTGGGCGGCGCTCAACAGTTGGTAAGGGCCAAAATGCGCGACCGTTGCCACGCGGCCGGCCGGGGTCGCCGAGGCAATGACACGACCGTCGGAAGTGAACGGCTCGTCCACTTCGACACCGCATTCGATGTTTATCTCGCTATCGTAGTAGATAGCAACATGACGGCCGGCGGTTTTGATCTGCGCGGCGCGGACGAAGTTCCAGACTTCTCCGCAGGCCTGCGGTATGACGGCAGAAAGCTGTGCCTGGCTGGCTCGCAAGCGAACGACGGCCAGCGGCCGCGCGACGAGCATTTGGATCTGAACCTGGTATTCCATCGAGTGCCCCCTCACGGCTTTCATAAATTCGGCAGAATTGAATATAGTAAGGGCGCTGTGCGGCGGCGACAGGCGGCTGCCGATTCTTTTCCTGGCGTCAAGAAAACACAGGGAGCATCGCGATGACGAAGATCACACGGCGGGCGGCACTGGCTGCGGTCGGACTCGGCACGGCTTCGATCGCCACGGTCGCGCGCGGGGCATGTTGTAACGAGGGAACCGGCGACATCGAATTGGCCGCGAACAATCTAATGGCCCTGCCGCCGCATTGGATGGACCAGGATATCCTGGATAGCATCGATGCCAAGGCAATCGCATCCCGGATCGGGGAAGACAAAGAGTTTGTCAAAATCGTCGCCAAAGCACTGAAATGGTCGAAAGACAACCCACGAAAGGTCGGCAACGTCGGCCCGACGGACACGCAGCGGGTGCGGATGCAGATTCTGAAGGAACTGTGCAAGTCACGCGGCGGGGATGTGGATCTGGATAGCTAGGGCGTTGTGTACCCGCCGCGGGCGTTATTTCACTTCAGGGACGTGAAGAATCGAGAACCTGAGGATCGTCGGCCGTGTCATTTTTGATTGGCCCGAACGGCCACTGGGACGCAATTGACACCCCTCGTTTCACGGCGTATCTTTTGACGGTGTAAGGCCTTTAGCCCTGCAGGCGCATTCTCCGATGATGAGCCCCGACGCAACGATCGTAGTGCAAAGCTCTGGCCGAGCCAGTATTGGCCGGCCCGTTGCGGGCGTTGTTGGCGCGATGATTATCGTCGCGATTATTACGGAGACGCAGGCCTGAGGGCATCGACCGACGAGTCGGGAACGATCGCAAGCCCTGAGGCCGATTGATGGCCGGCAGGGTTTTTTTGTTTTATGGGAGTCCGCATGCGCCGCATCGAAATCTATGACACGACCCTACGCGACGGCAGTCAGGGCGAAGGGGTCAACTTCTCGCTGCAGGACAAGCTGCTGTTGTCCGAGCGGCTGGACAGCCTCGGGTTCGACTATATCGAAGGGGGCTACCCGCTTTCGAACGACAAGGACTTCCAATACTTTCAGCGCGCACAAAGCCTGAACCTATCGCACGCCCGGGTGTGCGCATTCGGCATGACGCGCCGCAAAGGAATTACCGCGGATCAAGACCCGGGCATGAAGGCCCTGGTGGATTCGGGCGCCAAAATCATCACGATGGTCGGCAAGACTTGGGATTTTCACGTGACGGAAGTTCTCTCGGCCACGCTCGATGAAAACATCGAGATGATCGCCGACAGTGTGGCGTTTCTGCGCCGCATGGGACACGAGGTGATCTACGATGCCGAGCACTTCTTCGACGGCTGGCAGGCCAACCCCGACTATGCTCGCCGCACGATCCAGGCTGCGGCCGAAGCCGGCGCACGGACGGTCGTTCTGTGCGATACCAACGGGGGCAATCTGCCGGAAAAAATCGCTGAGCTGACACGCGCCGCCCGCGAAGCGTTGAAAGTGCCCGTAGGCATTCATTGTCATAACGATTGCGAGCTAGCCGTGGCCAACACGCTGGCCGCCGTTGACGCGGGGGCCGACCATGTCCAGGGCACGATCAACGGCGTTGGCGAGCGCTGCGGCAATGTCGATCTGATCACGGTCGTGGCCAACCTGGCACTGAAGAAATCGGGTTACGAAGTCCTACGGCCGGAAAGCTTACAGAGACTGACCGAGCTGTCGCGGTATACCTATGAGCTAGCGAATATGAACTTCCGCTCGAGTCAACCGTTCGTCGGTGCGAGCGCTTTCGCTCATAAGGGAGGGATGCACGCTCACGCCGTCAATCGCGTGTCGTCCAGCTACGAGCATATCGTGCCGGAAAAGGTCGGTAATGAGCGGCGCATCCTGGTTAGCGAGCTTTCCGGGCGCTCGAACATTCTGGCACTGACGACCAAGCATAACTTGCAGCACGATCGGGTCGTGGCCGAAAAGATCCTGGCCCAGGTCGTGGCGATGGAAAACGCCGGTTATCAGTTCGAGGCGGCTGAAGCGTCGTTCGATCTGCTGGTGCGGCGCTGCGCCGGCACTTACCAACCGCATTTCGAGCGATTGAACTTTCATGTCACGGTCGAGGCCGACGGCACGGGCGAGGTAACGACCGAGGCCACGGTAAAGATCCGCGTCGGCGAAACCGTGCGGCATGAAGTGGCCGAAGGGGATGGCCCGGTCAATGCCCTGGATGCGGCCCTGCGCAAGGCGCTGGCCGCGGATTATCCCAGTCTCGCCAAAATGCACCTGGTTGATTACAAAGTGCGGGTCATCAACTCCGAGGCCGCCACGGCCGCCGGGGTGCGCGTGGTGATCGAAAGCCGCGACGATCACGACGTGTGGGGAACCGTCGGCGTCAGCGAGAACATTATCGAAGCTAGTTGGACGGCCCTTGTCGACAGTTTCGAATACAAGCTGTGCAAGGATGAATCGCGTGGGGACAAACTGGCCCCGGCTGCCGTCACGACGAAATAAGCGCGGAGTGCGAAGTACGGAATGACGAGCTGATTCTCGACCGTGGGTGCCACTGCTAGCTTGCCTAGCAGTGTTTTTCCAAGACTTCGCACTGCTGGGCGAGCCAGCAGTGGCACTCGGAAACTCATTCCGACAAGGAAACGGATTTTCGGCTTTTCGACCCTCTATTCCAAAGTGTCGGGCCAGACATGCCTGACCGATGAGGATTCAAAACGATGTCGACGACAACTAGTCAGCAGGAACTTCCCAAGCAGTATCATCACGCCGGTCCCGAAGAGCGCTGGTATCGCCTGTGGACCGAGCGCGGTTACTTTCATAGCGAGCCCGATCCGCGGCGCAAGCCCTACACGATCGTTATCCCACCGCCGAACGTGACCGGCGCGCTGCATTTGGGGCATGCCCTGAACAATACGATTCAGGACATCCTGATCCGCAGCAAGCGAATGCAAGGCTACAACGCCTTGTACATGCCGGGCACCGATCATGCCGGCATCGCCACGCAGGCCGTGGTTGAACGCCGATTGCTGCAAGAGGAAAAGCTGTCGCGTCACGATCTGGGGCGCGAAAAACTCGTCGCCCGCATCTGGGATTGGAAGAACGATTACGAGCGGCGCATCCTGGGCCAGCTCAAGCGGCTGGGCTGTAGCTGCGACTGGCAACGGACGCGCTTCACGCTCGACGACGTGTGTGCGCGGGCCGTGCGGCATACGTTCTTTACGTTCTTCAAGCAAAACCTGATCTATCGCGGCCGTCGGCTCGTGAACTGGGACACGTTCCTGCAAACTGCGGTGAGCGACGACGAGGTTTTTCACGAGGCCGTGGCCGGGCATTTCTGGCATTTGAAGTATCCCGTTGTCGCGCCGCAGGCCGGCGAGCCGACACACGTGACGATCGCCACGACCCGACCTGAAACGATGCTCGGCGATACGGCCGTGGCCGTGCATCCCGATCCGGGCAAGGCGCTCGACGCTGCCGAGGCCGAGCTAGTGCAGAAGTTGGCCGACGCCGGCGAGAAGCAGCGGCCCGAGATTCAAGCACAGATCGATGCGCTGGCTGAACGGCGTCGCACGGTGCTGCCCTTGCTTTTGAAGCTGCGCGACATGGCGCGGGCCGGCCGGCGATTGATGCTGCCGCTATTGAATCGCGAGATTCCGCTGGTCGCGGACGAATGGGCCAAGCCCGAGATGGGAAGCGGCTGCGTGAAGATCACGCCGGCCCACGATCCCAACGACTACGAGGTGGGGAAGCGGCAGTCGTTGCCGATGATCAACATTCTGAATATCGACGGCACGCTGAACGACAATGCCGGGCCGTACGTGAAACTGACGATCGCCAAGGCCCGCGAACGCGTGGTGGCCGACATGGAAGCGGCCGGTTTGCTGGCCGAGGTCGAAGATCGCGAGATCGAGCTGGCGCATTCCGATCGCTCGAAGACGCCGATCGAGCCGTTGCTGGCCGATCAATGGTTCGTGCGCATGCAGGACTTGGCCCAATCCGCGATGGACGCCGTCAGCGACGGCCGCGTGAAGATCGTGCCCGGCCGGTACGCCAATGGCTATCTCGATTGGCTGGGTGAAAAGCGCGATTGGCCGATCAGCCGGCAATTGTGGTGGGGACATCAGATTCCGATCTGGTACGCTCCGGGCGCGAAAGAGGATGACCTGAAACGCGCCTTCGCCGGCCGGGACGATGTCGTATGGCAGCGTGACCCGGAACACGACCGCTACTTGATTTGCGCGCGCGAAGAAGACCTGGTCGAGGACGCTGTGCCTGGTTGCCAGCTCGCGCGCGAAGCCGACGTGCTGGACACGTGGTTCAGCTCGGCATTGTGGCCTCATTCGACGTTGGGCTGGCCGGAACAGACGCCGGAGTTGGCGTATTACTATCCCACGAGCGCGCTAGTCACGAGTCGTGACATAATCACACTGTGGGTGGCGAGGATGGTGCTCACCGGTTTGCACAACGTGGGCGAGGTGCCGTTCCGCGAGGTGTTCATTCACCCCAAGATTCTCGACGGCTTTGGCGAGACGATGAGCAAGTCGAAGGGGAACGGCGTTGACCCGGTCGACGTCATGGAGAAGTTCGGCGCCGATGCGTTGCGGTTCGGGCTGGCGTACCTGACGACCGAGACGCAGGACGTGCGGATGCCGGTCGAGTTCGAATGCCCGCACTGCGGCGCCCTGGTCGAGCAGACGAAGAAGAATCGCGTTTTACCGCGCGTGCCGTGCAAACAGTGCGGCAAAGAGTTCGCCACGCAATGGGCCGAAAAGGCGGCCGACGTGGCTCTGCCGCGCGGAGCCGTAGTGAGCGATCGGTTCGAGCTCGCGCGGAATTTCTGCAACAAGCTGTGGAATGCCGCGCGTTTCGTGCTGATGAACCTGGAAGGATACACGCCGGGCGCGGTCGACGACGGCGAACTAGTGACCGAAGATCGCTGGATTCTCAGCCGGCTGGCGACCGTGACCGAAGGAGTGACCGCGGCGTTTGATGCGTATCACTTCGCGGACGCGACGCGGTTGCTTTATGAGTTCGCCTGGGACGAGTTCTGCAGCTTTTACCTGGAAATGGTGAAAGCCCGATTGCAAGATCCAGCCACTCGCCCGAGCGCGCAGCGCGTGCTGGCGCACACGCTCGATGCGCTATTGCGTTTACTGCACCCGGTGATCCCGTTTATCACTGAAGAAATCTGGCAATTACTGAATGGCGCTGCGCCTCAGCGTGGACTGGACACACAATCATTACCGGCCGAAAGCGTGATGATCGCCACCTGGCCGACCGTGGACAAACACCGGCAGGACGCCGAGAGCGAAGCCCGCTTCGCCCGGTTTCAGGAAGTGCTGGGGGGCTTGCGCGAGATTCGCAGCCGGCAGAATCTGCCGCCGCGCACCGAGATTCGCTTCGCGCTGCGCTGCGAGCCGGATGTGGCGGCATTGCTCGAACCGATGTCGGGATATTTCGAATCGATGGCCAAGGCGCAAGCCGTGGCCTGGGGTCCGCAGGTCACGGCCCCCGCGACGAGCGCTAACACGATGCTGCGATCGGGCGAGTTGTTCGTCGACTTGGCCGGACTGATCGATATCGAGGCCGAGATCGCGCGCAACCAGAAAGAGCGCGAGCGCCTTTTGGGTGCCATTGCCAGCAAAGAGAAGAAGCTTGCCAACGCCAGTTTTGTCGAGCGGGCGCCGGCCGAAGTGGTCGAGGCGGAACGCCGCTCGTTGGCCGAACAGCACGAACGACTGGCGGCGACGGACGCGGCATTAACGGCGCTCGAGGCGCAGCGGCCCAAGTAGAGCTAGACTTTCGCATCGGCCCCGAAAGACAGAAACCTGCGAGTGCGGCTTGCATGAAATGGACGACCCTCAAGCGTCTGCTGCTGTTGTTTTGGGCCGTTTGGTTGTCACTGGTCGTGGTGTTCAATCTGGCGGACGCGCTGAAGGCGGTCGGCGTATTGCCGGCCTCGTTCGTTTGGGCATCCGGCAATTACAGTGCGATCGCGGAAGTTCTCGAACCGTTCGGCTTGCCCGAGGCGGCGGCCGGCGTGCTGTTGGCTGGCGTAATCGTTTGGGAAGCCGTGTGTGCTGGGCTTTATTGGTCGAGCGGTTTGACGTACTCCGGCATTCGGCAGGAACGGGCCCGTCGCCTGGTGGTTCTCACGTTCGCGGCCAGCTTGGGGCTGTGGGCCGGATTTCAGATCGCCTGCGAGGTTTTCCCGTCGGAACTCGCCTATCGGCTGGGAGGGACGCACCGGCTGCTCTTTACCGAGACCTTGGCTACGTTGCTGGCCGTTGTCTTATTGCCGGACGAGTAGAAACCTTTGACCGGGAATCAACCGGCCATGATTGTTTCGATGGGTAACGCCATGTTGGTTTGGTTCACTCTTTCACGGCGCGCTTCGAGATGGGCATTGCTGGTCAGTGTCGTTGCAATTCTGGGGACCGGATGCACACCGAAATCGCCACCCGCGGCGACCCCCGCAAAAGCGCCGCAGGTCGATTTGCCGTTCGACCATGATCAATACATGCAGGCTGCGATCGAGCAGGCGCAAGAAGTTCCCGAGCTTCCGTTCGGAGCGGTGCTTGTCGATACTCGCTCGGGCGAGATCGTGGCCCGCGGTCACAATCGTTCGGGCGAGAATCCGACGTTTCATGGCGAGATCGATGTGATCAACCGCTGCGCCGCCTCGGGGCAGGCGATCGATTGGTCGACGCTCGCACTCTATACCACGGCCGAGCCGTGCCCCATGTGCCAGGGTGCCATCGAATGGGCCGGCATCGGTTACGTCGTTTATGGCACCTCGATCACGACGTTGCAAAAGCTCGATTGGTGGCAGATCGACATCCGCGCGGACGAAGTGATCCGTCGCACGCCGTTTCGCCAAACCAAGATTCTGGGCGGTGTACTGGAACAGGAATGCGATGCGTTGTTTCGCGCCGTGCCGAAAGGGAAGTATCGCACAAAGGAGTGAGCTGGCCGGCTATTGCGTCAGCTCGGCCAGGCGGCGGGCTGTTTCGTCGCGGAACTCCCAGTTCGGAGGCGCGACGCGGAGTGCTTCACGCAGGTCATCGGCGGCCGCCGATCTCTCGCCGTTCATGGCGCGCAGTGTGCCACGCAACAGAAATGCAAACGGGTAATTTGGCGTCCGCCGCACAGCCTCGCTGGCATCGCTTTCGGCTCCGCCGAGATCGCCGAGCTCGGCACGCAGCATGGCTCTCTCGACGTAGGCCAGCGGGTAATTGCCTTCGGCGCGCAGCGCTTCGTCGTACATTGCCACGGCGTCACGGGTTCGTCCTTGTTCCTTTAAGCGACGGGCCTCGTGGAGATACTCGACCGCACGGAACACGTTAGGCGGATCGCGCCATTTGCCGAATTCGGTGTAAAACGTCTGCACGGGCCAGTAGGTCGACCACAGCATGTGATAGGCGGGCACGATCAGATTCGCCACCAGCACCGCCGGCAAGAATAACCCCAGCCAGTTTGCATGCCTGGGCGCGGCCGGTCGTGGTGCGATTTGTTCCTCGGCTACGACCGGCTCGGCATCGGCGGTGTCAGTCGAATATGTGATCGTGGATCGCCGCCACTCCTCCCACAACCACATCGACAGCACGAACATCGGGGCGATCATCATCATCGAGCGCGACATGTCCCACGCAATGAACAGCCCGCCCACGGCCGTGATGAGTTCGAGTACGACCAGCAGGATCGCGAACTTTCGCGGAATTAGACGTGCCGCCAGCAGCAAGCCGGCCACAACGACCAGCCACGCCACGCGATAGCCGCTCCACATGCCGTCCAAGAATCGATACCAAGGGACGGTCGGCAACTCGGCCCAATGATTGCGGACATAGGTTGTCGAGTTGGCATCTCCGTACAGCCAGCTCACGGCGCGAATTGCCGGATACGGCGCACTGGCCAAGGCAACAACGAGCAAGTCGCCCAGGATTTCGCGCCAAGCGCTCCGCTGAACCTGGCCCAGCGCGATCGCGCGGACGGCCAGCGTGGCAGGTAGACATAGAACGAAGCGCTCGTCGATCCAGGGAACCAGCAGGCAGGCGAGGGCGAGCGCCGTGCGCGAGCGAACGAACGCCGAGACGATCAGGCCGATCATCAGCCAGGAATCGAAATGCGTCAGCCAACTGCAAGAGACAAAAAACCAGGGGAGCGCCGTGAAGAGGGCCGTCACGACGAATGTCGGCCACCAATGCCCCAAGCGGCGGTAGGTCAACCCAGCGACCAGTGCCAGTACCAGCAGGCAGCCAATCTGCGGCAGCACCAGGTAGGCGCCGTGCGACAGATGCAGGTAATGCCCAATGACCGGAAAGAGAAGCCGCCATCCGATCACGATATGAAAGGGATTCGTGACGGGGGACCAGGGATTATCGAGTTGCGCGAGCGAGGGGATCGCGCGGTCGAATTCGGCGGCCGGTTCCGGCAGATCACCAGCGATCGAGAGCCCTTGCCATAAGACGAAGCGGGGCGAGAATCTCGCGGTGACTAGCGTCGTGGCGGCCAGTGCCACAAGGATGCTCATCCATACGACGCGCGCCGGTGAGCGCAGGCCGTCGATCGATTTGACGGAGTCGCCCTGGGACGGGTTATCGGGATTTTCAGGTTCGGATTCTTGACCGCGCGGCATGGGCGCCCATCCAGGTGATCGGCCTCGCGCGGCTCGCGGCTTCCAGAAGAGCGTCGCGTCCGCGGCAGGCAAATATAGCCTGTTCGCGGGGACGGTGGGCGTCAACCGAACGCGGTAGCGCCCCGATGCCGGCAAAGAATGCCAAGCGGGCTTTTGAAGGTAAACGTGCGGCTGTCGTGCCGAGCGTGCTTTGGGGCGTACTGTCCGCGAAATAAAAAAAGCCCACGCCAGCGTGCAGCGAGGGCACGAAACTGGCGGGGCGGCGAAGCGGCGAGACAGCGCGACGCAGCAGGCTCGCTGTGTCTCTAGCACGCTTGTTTCGAGCGTCGCCACGAATAGAGAAGCGCCAGGCTCCCCACCAGGCCCAGGACCACGGTCGCGGGCTCTGGCACGACGGTCGTCGTGATCTGGGCCACGTTGGCGCTGAAGGCACCACCGCTATACAAAAATGTCGTCGCTACCGGCAGGTTGCCGACGCCCGGTACCGACACATTGCCCAACAGTTGGGCGGGGCTTTCGGTGCTCACGAAATCAAATCCGGTCAGCGTGCCGCCCGGCGCTAGCCCGCCGCCAAAGGCGTAGTATTCGATGCCGAATCCGTCAGTCGCACCCAGATGCGAGGTCAAGCCGAACCAGTTCGACGGCGATTGTACGTTCGTTGGCGCGACGGACATGAAGCTCTTATCGGGGTTGTCGAGCCAGGCAAACCAGAACGTATCGATCGGCAGCGTGCCGGTATTTTGCAACGTGAGCGCATACGTGTACGGAGCACTGGTCTGGGTGGTCGAAATCGTGGCGGTTCCCATCACGGCCGCTTTCGCGGACCCGAGGGAAACGACCATCAGACTGACCGCACAAAGCGCACTCCACATACGGGATCGGAACGTGTCGAGGAAGGACTTCATACTCTTGGCTCTCCCAAAGGTGTTTGCCGCGGGATCCGCCCCGATCCAAACTTTTCCCGAACTGATACGGTTGGGTCCGACGCGTCGCGGCTGATGCCGCTGACGATGGGCGGCGATGATGTTTAGCTTTCCACGGATTGATGGCTATGTCCGGGCCTGACGGCGGCGAAAGACGAGTGCATAGAGACCTGCTGCTGTGCCCGCCAATGCCCAGGTGGAGGGCTCGGGGACAGGGCTGACGACGAAGTTGAAGTCGTAGCTGGTTAGTGCGCCGAGCTGTTGAATCCACAGCGTGTAATTACCGGTCGCAAGCGGCGCGGTGAAACCTTGCGCTCCGGGGCCCGTTCCCATCGAGGGAAGAATGTCCAGGCCGACATTGCCGGCGCCCGGGCCGAAGTGCGTGTAGCCGAGCAAGTTCGCGACGTTCGTGCCAACGGCGGGCTCGGTAAACGTGCTGCCGTGCAGAATGCCGATAAAGCCCTTCTGATCGGTCGACGTGAACGATTCGAGAACGATTTGTGACAGCTTGTCGCCGGCGGGAACGTTGATCGTCAGGTAATCGATGTCGCTAGGACTGCCCACGACCGATCCGATCACGTCGTTACCGCCGACACCCAAGGTTACGGCGGTGGGCGTCAGGCGATTATTCGAAATGTCTCCGTCGGATGTTTCGTTCCATACCGTGGCGGCCGTCAGTGGTGCCGTGGCAAGCAGGATCAGGCCGCAGGTGGCTAGTCGAATCGAACGAATAGGTAATAGCTTCATGGGGACTGATTCCAGTAGGGGCGAGAATCCTAGGCATTGCGCCTAGATTGAGAAGGAAAATCGATGGTTCCGAGGGCACCCTCGGCGCGCAGCATCTCTCCAGTCGAGTTATGGACGTCCCGAAAAAACCAGTCATTAACTGGTCGTGGCTAAGTACCAATCGAGGCTAAGCAGCAGAGTGCCATGACTTGGCATTGTCGCGCGCGAGATCGAGCAACCGATCGCAACGCGCAGCGGGAACTAGGCACGGCGGTCTCGATTAACGGGATGCGGCCAAGCTGCAGAAAGCAGGCTTGCGGGCACGAGAAGGTGCGGAAATTAGCGTTCTTCCAATCACAGGTGATCGTTTCGCAGTCGCAGAGAATACGCGGCGGCCGGATTTTTGGATTGCAAAACATTTGACAAAGCTCTCTGACAAGGGTCTCGACCCAGGGGCGAATGCGCATAGGATTCCCCTGGTGAGTTGAGGGGTCCAGAACGCTCGGCCCGGCCTAGGAAATAGCTGCAGGAATCTGTTTCTGCGGGGCCCGGACAGCCGGACGTCCCGCGACGAATCGAGCGGGGTTTGGTCGGGCAACAACCAGGTTGGCCGCGAAGAAGACGATCCGGAAATGAAGAAGGCCGTCGAGGTGCTTGCATACCTCGACGGCCATAGTGGTTTCGCCGCGGGCTGGAGCGGCGAAGACTGATGAGGCGTGTGTTAAGCAAAGCGTGGGCCGAAACGCCATAGAATATCTTGTGGGCACGTCGACTCCAGTATCCATTGCGATGAAATACATCGACTGGTCTCGACGCGGTTCGAAGGATTCACCGGCACGACTTATGCAGTTTCGAAAAAAGGGAGATCGACCAACGTCCGGAGGATGATGCTATGTTTCGCTCGATGCTGTTCCTGGGGCTCGTCGCAACTTTTTGTCTGACGACCGAGTCGTTCGCGCAGATTAACCCATCCGGGTTTCAAGATCCGCTGGGGGCCAACCGCGGTGGAACGGGTAATCCTCCCAACACAACGATTGGGCCCATCGGCGGCATCGGTGGGTCGACCCTGCCCCCGGGGGCGCCAGGAATGTCGCGCGAGATTGAAACGAATCCGGCTTTACGGCAGGAAGTGCGCCGGCCCTTCGGCGGCGGCGGTTATCGCCGCGCCAATCGTGTGCCGCTCCCGTCGAATACCACCGATCCGAACGTGCATCCCAGCCCCAGCGCCAAGGCGGATACCAGCGGACAGTCAACTGCCATCGCCGCCGACGGACCTGCCACCGGCAAGCTCGCTGCCGACTGGCGATATGTTTATTTCCAAGGCCGGCATTGGTATTGGATGCCGAACAACACGTGGGATGTATGGCACCACGGTGGCTGGACGGCGTACAAGCGGAACATGCTCTCTCAACCTCTCTTCGGTTACGGAACGCAGGTTCGCGGCTATCGAGGCTTGCCCGCGGATTATCAAGCGGGTCAGCCTTCGAACGCGCCGGGTGAATCAGCGCAGCCGGCGACCGTGCAAAGCGACGTCGCGCAGGCGTCAGTGAATGAGCAGACCTATGCGCCGCAAGAAACGCCTGCGCCGGCCACAGGCAACGAATCCTCGGGATCGGGGCCTGCGATGCCGAACGAGCATTTCATTTCGCCGTAAGGACAGGATGGTTCAAGTGTGGGTTGACTCGAAAATTCAGTCTGCGGGCACCTTACGCACGCTAATCCGCTTAATCATGCGAATCCAACGCACAGGACGCTTGTCGTCGGGAATGACGAGGCGGAAGGGCCCCTCGCGGTCGGGCAGCGCGATATTGTCTTTTTGATCCGCCAGCAGGACGACCTTGTCCGTCGTGGCGGGATCGATTTCGGCAATGGCCAACAGCACGCGATATCCGTCCGTGGCCTCGACCAACACGTAGCTGGCCACGCGCGGACCGCGCACCTCTTTGCCCAGTACCACTCCGCAGTGTGTCAGGACGTCCGCCAACTGCACGCCTCGGTATTCGATGGTCGTGCCGGGTTCGTCCGGCAAGCTGACCGTGCGGCGCGGCAACTTTGCCAGATCAAGCGCCGATAGTTCATGCGCTTGCCCTTGCTCGTCGACGATAGTGAGCTTGGCGGGCTCGGCGCTGGCGGCGACTCCCGATCTGCAAGGGAGAAGGGAGACGAGCAGGCACAGCGTGACAGGAACGTGTCGGAGCATGATAGTGTTTTATCCGGCTGGCGTGAGCGGTGTATAAATCGTGTCATGCGGCGAGACTGCAATTCTAATCGCCGCGATAGACGTTCGGCCAGAATTCCGAGACAGCTAGATCCGGCATTCAGTTTAAGTGCGGTCCGGCTAAGATACGGGCCGGATTACTCCCCGCGCCCCGTGAGACCAGGAACCGCATCGATGTCCAAACGATCGCAATGGACCTGTGGCCTGCGTGTGTGGCTCGAAAACGACGGCCACGTCGTACTGGGACGAGGTCGCGTGGAATTGCTCGAAGCCATCGAGCAGCAGCACAGCATTCGCAAGGCGGCTGCCAGCCTGGGCATGTCGTACCGCAAGGCATGGCGATTGGTGCAAAGCGTCAACGCGGCTTCCGAGACCTTGGTCGTCGAAGCAATCACCGGTGGCACCGCCGGCGGCGGGGCCACCGTCACGCCCTACGGAAAAGAAGCGATTCGCCAATTTCACACGCTCGACCGGGCACTGCGGGCCACGGCCGAGCGTGTGTTGAAGCGTTTGTAAATCCAGCGCCGCGCGGGCTCAGTCGGCGCGTGTGAAACGATAGACGCCTTGCCCCTCGGGTGAGTACGTCATGAAGTAGACTTCTCCCTTTTCGTCCTCGCCGAAGGACATTACCGGAATGCTCTTGGGGAGCGGGATCTCGCGGTTGGCGGTGACCACCTTTTTGTCAGCGTCGTACCACAGCGCCCATAGCTTGCCAGAAACATAATCGGCGTACAGGTAGGCTCCGTCGAGCTCCGGCACGTTGTGGCCGCGATAGACGAAGCCGCCGGTAATCGATTTGCCGATGTCGTGATGGTATTCAAAAATGGGGTCGATCAAGCCTGCGGGCTTCGAGGTATCCTCGGGCGGCTTGCCCCCCTTCTTCACGAACGGGTGCAGGGCCTCGCGAATGTTCCAGCCGTAGTTGCCCCCTTTTTCGATCAGGTCGATCTCTTCCCACGTGTCCTGGCCGACGTCGGCCGCCCAGAGGACCTTGGTCTTGGGATCGAAGGCCAGCCGCCAGACATTACGCAGGCCGAAGGCGTAAATCTCGCCGCGCGCCTCTTTGTCAGCGACGAACGGATTATCCTTGGGAATCGCGTACGGCAGGTCGCCGTCTTTGTGATCGACGTCGATGCGGAGGATCTTGCCCAGCAGCGTCGATTTCTTCTGTCCATTGCCGAAGGGGTCGCCCCCCAGGCCACCGTCACCCACTGCGATGTAGAGCAATCCGTCGGGGCCGAACGCCAGCGTGCCGCCGTCGTGGTTCCAGAAAGGCTTGTCGAAAACGAGCAGCGATTCTTCCGACGCGGGATCGGCCTTGTTCGGATTGTCCTTGCTTACGCGAAAGCGAGCCACGACGTTTTGATGTGGCTTGCTCTTATTCGTGTAGTAAGCGAAGAACTGGCCGTTCTCACGAAACTTGGGATGAAACGCGAGGCCGAGAAATCCTTCTTCGTTCGTCTTGTCGTTGTAGCTGACCTTGTCGTGCAGATCGAGGAAGACCTCGGCCTTCGTCCCTTGCTGATCGTTCGGCAAAACGTAGATCACGCCCTGCTGCGTGGGAATGAAGACGCGGTTCGTACCGTCTCCGGCATGCGTCAGCAGGATCGGGCGCAGCGGATCGATCACGCCGGAATCTTCGCTGCTGGTCCAGCCGGGCCATTTTATCTGCGGAAAGGCTACGTCGACCTTGATGGGCAGCGGGCGCGTGTCGAGCTCGGCGGCCGGCAAGCGAGCAACCCCGATCGTCAGGGCAAGGGCGGCGACTGCCGCCGTTGCCAGAATCTTCTCGAACTTCATGGAGTCTTCCTTCGCAGGGAGATGTGTCAAAGTTGTCAGATGCGCGACGGTTGGTCAGCGCTGGATGGTGCGACGCTAGGGGAGATATTACTTGCCGACGCGGCGAGGATAAATAGTTGCCCTGTGCCGGGGTGCGGCTACTTGACGAGCCACCGTTATATCCGTTCAGATATAGCGGTTCCAGAGTTGGCGGAGAATACGCCCTCCCCCCTCTCGGCACGCAGCCTTTCGTCACCCTCCGAGGAGCTCGACCATGTCGACGGCCACCGCCCCCGCGAAGAAGACGCCCACCAAATTGCAGACCAAGTTGCTGATCGATAATCAGTGGGTCGCACCGGCCGATGGGGGCTCGTTCGAGACATTGAACCCAGCCACCGGTGAAGCCATTGCCGAAGTGGCGGCCGGCACGGCCAAGGATATTGATCGCGCTGTGAAGGCAGCTCGACGTGCCTTGGAGGATGGTCCCTGGAGCACGATGGACGCTGCCGATCGTGGTCGCCTGCTGCTAAGGCTCGCGGATCTGGTCGAAGAAAATGCCAGTGAGTTGGCGTCGCTCGAAGCTCTGAACTCGGGCAAGACGATCAATGACTCTAAGGGGGACATGGTCGGCGTCGCTAACACGCTGCGTTATTACGGCGGTTGGGCCGACAAGCTTGAAGGACGCACCGTGCCGGTTCGCGGTAGCTTCCTGTCTTACACCTTGCGACAGCCGGTCGGCGTCGTCGGACAAATCATTCCGTGGAATTTCCCGCTGCTGATGTTGTCGTGGAAATGGGGGCCGGCGTTGGCTTGCGGCAACACGATCGTGATGAAACCGGCCGAGCAGACTCCGCTTACCGCGCTACGCATTGGTGAGCTGGCGATCGAGGCCGGCTTCCCGGCGGGCGTCATCAACCTGATCAATGGTTTCGGCGATACCGCCGGCGCGGCGTTGGTCACGCACCCCGACGTAGACAAGATTGCCTTCACCGGCCATGTCGATACGGCCAAGATTATCCAAAAGGCCGCCGCTGATACGCTGAAGCGTGTCACGTTCGAACTGGGGGGCAAGAGCCCCAACGTCATCTTTGCCGACGCCGACCTGGACGAAGCCGTGGCCGGCGCGTTCCACGCCATCTATTTCCATGGCGGTCAATGCTGCACGGCTGGCAGCCGACTGTTCGTCGAGGAGAAGATTCACAGCGAATTCGTCGAGCGGCTGGCCGCCAAGGCGAAGCAACGCAAGGTCGGCGATCCACTGGATGCGGCCACTGAGCAAGGCCCACAGGTCTCGCAGGAGCAGATGGACAAGATCCTCGGCTATGTCGACCTGGGCAAGAAGCAGGGAGCCAAGCTTGTCACCGGCGGACAGCGCCGCGGAGAGCAAGGCTTCTTCGTCGAGCCGACGATCTTTGATGGCGTCTCGGACGAAATGGCGATCGCACGCGACGAAATCTTCGGACCAGTGGTCAGCGTCCTGCCGTTCAAGAGTTTCAAGGAAGTCACCGAACGGGCGAACCGTACGAATTACGGTTTGGCCGCGGCGATCTGGACCAAGGATATCGACAAGGCCCATCTATACGCCAAGCGCGTGAAGGCAGGCACTGTGTGGGTGAACTGCTACCACGTTGTGGATACGACGACGCCGTTCGGCGGATTCAAACAATCGGGCCAGGGACGTGAAAACGGTGAAGCCGCGCTCGAACATTACACCGAGCTGAAAACCGTCACGGTCAAGCTGAACGGCTGACGATCGTGCGAGGCATGTACGCATGCGAATCGAGTTCGAATTCCTGGGCGGCCCGCGCGATGGCGAACGCCTGGCGGGCTTCGTCGAGGATGGCGTACTGACCGAGGCGGCTTGTGTCTATCGCTACACCGATGGTGCGTGCGTCGGTACGCACTTCTGGTGCAAGTGTGAATACACGGTGAACGCGCTGCGCACGATTCCCTGGAGCGATATCGAGCAGTTGGAACTGGCCGGATATCGCTTTCGCGGGCACGTCTACGAAGTCTTCGAACGACAGGTAGCTTCTGAGTCGCTTTTGGTGCGTGCGCGGCATCTTTGCGCGGCGGAATAGCTGGCTGCTGTCGCGAGCGTGCTTCCTATTCACCGCGCGCGGCGGGTTGGCCGTGCGTCTGATCATCCCTGCGCGTCGCTGACGAAATGCGCGGCATCGCGGTTCGATGCTGCGGACAGAATTCCTGCGTACGACCGTAGGGACCAGTCCGCCTCGTTGGGCCATGCGGCACAGGATCGACTGCCCGGCTAAAAGCTGCCAGGCGCACATCGGAATCGAATCGCATCAATGCCCACCAGAGCCTGCGCAGGCAATGTGATGTCCGCTTTTCGCGCGAGGATCCATTGTTCGGGGGGCTTGCGATGAACGTCAGCGGCCGTTGGCCCGTCGATCATTACTTTTTCATTAAATACATTAGCGAGACCTATGCATATATGGCATCATCATAAGCGGAACTAAGAGTTGGCCGCCGCCCTTCGTGCAAAGTGTGAAATGTACGAGCGCGGCGTGACTAGCGAGGGCATCATGTCGGCAGGGCAAGGCCGAGTTGATCCAAATTCGTTATTGTCTGAAAATCCGTCAGCAGTCGCGGCCGTCACCACTAGACCCAGGGCGACAACTCTCGTCGCTTCTACGCTCGTCGCTTCCACCAGCATCATTGCGATCTGGGGAATGTATCGCGCCTGGCAGTTGCAGGATCAGTTGATCCTCGATGAATCGCAAGTGCTCGGGCAAGTCGAATTGTTCTGCCGTGGAACGCTGCAACTGTTTCGTTGGCCCGGCATGGCCTACCCGGCCGCGGCGATGTTGCCGGGTTTTCAGGCCGTGCTCGCGGCGCTTGCGTATCTGGGCAACGACACGTCGCCTGCCACGCTGCGATTCTATTGCTTTATCTGTTCGATTGCTTATGTGCTGATGGTCTACGCGGTGCTTCGAGAGTTGACGACATCGCAGAATGCGATGATACGCGCGGCTCAGACGTATCTGTTGCCCGTCGTGTTTCCCTTCAACTGCCTGATGTACACCGACGTGTTCTCCCTGCTGGTCAACATGTGCGCCCTTTGGGCGTCTTTGCGTCGGCGGTACGTCGTGTCCGGAGTATTTATGTTGTTGTCGCTTTTTGTGCGACAAACAAACGTGGTGTTTATCTTCTTCTTATGCGGATTCTCGTATTTCGAAATCCACGGGACGCAAGTCACAAGCGATCTGGTGATTGGCCATTTGCGCCGCTGCTGGTTATGGCTTGTTGGTATTGGCCTGTTCGCCTTGTTTGTCTTGTTCCAGGAACGGGTCGGGCTCGACGACCCCGCGAATCATCCGTTCACCATTTCGGCCGGGAATTTGCTGTGCTCGGTCGTCCTGGTGGGAATTATGTTCTGGCCCATTTTTCTAATGCATTGTGTCAAAGTGATGCGCTGGGGACGTCGGCATCCGACGATTCTGCTGGCGATCGTTGCTGTGTCAGCCGCGGTCGCGTTTGCCTACAGCCCGACCCATCCTTGGAACACCGTCGATTGGCAATTGCGCAATCAACTGCTGGGACAGTTGCTGGGGAGCTATTCTCGACGGGTAGTGCTGGCCCTGATCCTGGTGGCGACGTCACTTGCGATTGTGGCGCGTGGATTCAGCCGGCCGTCGGCCTGGATGGTGTACGTATTCTGGTTCCTGAGCCTGGCCCCGATCTCGCTGGTCGAGCCGCGTTACCAGTTCGGCGCGCTATTGCTCTACCAGGTATTCCGCAAATCGGAGCGCCCCGCGACCGAGCTAGGGCTATGGGCCTGGTTCGCCGTGCTTAGCATCGCGCTCGAGGTCGTGATGACGTCGACCCGCTACATTTTGTGAGCGGCTGAAAAAGCGGCCATCACGGCGCATTCCAGAATGGGGCCGAAGAGCGGGGGATGAACGGTGGGGCACCGCGGATTTCCAATGGGCGATGAGGGACTCGAACCATTCGTCGCGTTTCGCGATTTCCTCGGGTGAAACGCTTGTTCTCGACGTTGGCGATGCAGAAGCGCTGCGCAAAGCGCATACAGACAGCGAACTTTTCCGCGCAGAGCGCCTTCTCCGTGACCGCTGGAATGTTCTTTCGACGAAGGACCGCACCGTCCTGTTTGCCCTCCTGGCCCCGGAGGGCTCCTAAATGCAGCCGGCAAGGAAGCTCGAACGGGGAGGCGCGGAGCGCTTAAAACACTCGCCGTCGACGTACGAATGGAGCTTGGCAGAGCGGCTTGCAATTCGCCGCCTTGCTCGGCAAACAGCGCCGCGCCTCTGGCGGCTTCTGAAGGATGACGCCCAGAGGACGAACGCAAAATCGCTTCCGACGCGCATTGCGAGCAGCCCCACGGCCATAGCCAACGAGCTCGGCATCTCTCGAGCGGCGGCTATACGCGCTTTCGATGCCTTGCGCCAGGCTCGCTTATTACGGGTAATTGAGCGGCCTCCCCAGCGTGGCAGGCGCCCCGGCGCCTGTCGGCAACAGTGGATGCTCGAGTTGTTAGACCCGATCGCGACCGAGAACGGCCTTCACACCTTTAGCGACGACACGCAAGAAGCGTTGCCTCTCGACGACGGCAACGAGGAATCGAATTGTTCGGATGCGGCGCCGGTTGCGAGATCGGAAGCGGGACCGGTTGCGGCGTCGGAAGCGGTTCATGGGCAGCGCGACCCGAATTGTTCGGTTCCGGTACCGCTTGCGAGAGTCGAAAAGAAAGAGTCGACCACTCAAGTCGTTAACGAGAAACAGCTTTCAACGTCGCCGAGTGCAGAGCCGCGAAGTCCTACGAAAGAGTCGGCACGCGACATGCGTCCTAGTCCTAGAGCTAGATATATATCTAGCTCCTCTTCCTCGTCCTCCCCTGGTCCTAAGGAGCGTGCGAGCTCGCCTCTCGCGATTGGCGACGTTCTCGGCCAATCCTTCGACGACCTGGCGGCGGGCGTGCCGGCGGCCAGGCAACGCGAGACGCTGCGTGCCCACATCATCGGCCATATTCCTGACCCGCTCCTTGCCCCGGCTGTGGTCGATCACGTCGTCGAGCACGCATGCGCTGGGCACGAAGGCCTCGGCGTAAGCCTCGTCGAGAAGTGGGTCTCCACGGCCATTCGGCGTCCCAGGACGATTCCACGGCGGGCATTTATCGGAATTTCGAAGGCAGAGTTCGTCAGGCGAGGTTTGCCCTGGCCGTTCCGAGAGGGAGGAATTCTACGATGAATGATTCCTTCGACTGGGCAGAGTGGCCGTCTCCGTGCGATCGATGCGGAGGTCTGGCCTTTTGGTGGCCGGCACTCGAAGCCGGATACGTGCTCAACCGCGGGATTGAGTTCTTTCCCGGCGCGCCCCGCTGTATCAAATGTGACCCACCCCGGCGATTTGGGTCCTACCTGCCCGAGAGAATCGCGCGCCTGCGCAGCAACCAAAAGGGCAACGCAACACACTTTCTTTCGAGGGCGCGCACACGTGGCAATCCCTTGTCCTGAATGTGGTTGCAGTCGCTCGCGTGTTGCGCGCACGACGTCCCCGAGCATTTACGTGATGCGCGCGCGCATCTGTCGTTCGTGCGGCGCCGCGTTTACTACGTCCGAGGAAATCGTGCGCACTAATGCGCTTGGCCAACTCGGAATCGGCCGCGCCGCGCGGGACGATCGTACGCATGAGAGCAGCACTTCCGAGAGAACTGGGCGCGGCCCCGAGCGCCGCGCTGATGTCGACGAACGAGCATGAAGCTCGCCACTCGATTGAGCAGATGTGCGCATTCGAGGGCCATCCTAAGCCCGAACGCTGGCCCGTCAGTGACGTTGGCCTGGTGTTCCTGCTAGCGGACGGCCTTGGTTATGCCTTCGACTTGGCCGATTGCGACTACGCCGCAAAGCACAAATGGGCGCGTCCCCAAGCGACGAGTGAAGGCCGGCGATGGGATGCCAGTGCCGTCGCGGCCATCCGGAACCATTTGGAATTCTTCCGGCGCTGGCAGCCCATGTCACGGCATGCCGCGAAGTTCTCGCATTGGGAGCGGCAGCAGCAGCTCGCCGAACTCGCCGGCGAGAACCTCTTCTCCGGCCTCGATGAGGTCACGTACGAGGAACTGCTCGTCAACCTGGTGGGCCAATACGACCCGCAAATGCGGCTGGGCATCATGCTCGCCATCAAAAAGAAACTCGGCGCCGCCTTCTACCAGGCGTAGGCGCCTCGGCGGATTTATTTCCGCGGAAATATTTGGGGCATTCATGGCAAAGCGTACGCGCAAGGCGCCGACGCGTCGACCCGCGCGCCGTCGCAGACCGCGGCCGGCGTCGATCGAGGCCGCGGCGGAGTTCATGCGCTTCTCGGGTGGCTCCGTACGGCTGCTGAAGAGCGCCGCCGGCGACGATCCGGGCAACGCGGCCTGCCGTCTCATCGCCTATTCCGGCGGCATCATGCGGCCGGCGGGTTGGGGCGACGTGGTCATTGATCTCGATGACTTCGATTGCTCGGCCGTGGTCCCGTTACTGGCAGATCATCAGAACCTGCTGCGCAGCGTGGCGGGATTCGGTCAACCAACGAACAACGGCAAAAACATTGGCCTAGCCGGCGAGGTTCTGCGCGAAGAGGAAGCCGGCGCGCAAGTCATCCGGCTTTACAAGGCGCGCGTCCCGCTGTCGTGCTCAGTGGGCGCAACCTACGGGCCTTTGGAATTTCTGCGCCCGGGCGAATCGATCGCGATTAACGGCCGCACTCTGGTCGCCGGCGACGAGGGCCTCACCGTGGTCCGCGGCGGCGTCCTCAAAGAGATCTCTTTCACACCTATCGGCGGCGATCCAGGCGCCGGTGTCGACCAAATCCAAGCAACAGGGGCAACGAACGTGGCGAAACACAACGACGAACGTTTTCAAGGCGCTGAGGCTGTGCGGCAGTTGGAGCGCGAGCGCTTGGCGCGCATCGATTCGATTTGTGAGCGCGACGGGGGCTGGAATGAAAACCACGCCAAAGTGCGAGAGTTGCGCGCCTCTGCGATCGCTGGCGAACTATCGATTGATGAGTTTGAAAAGGAAATGCTGCCTCTGATACGCGGAAGCCGCTCTTTAGCGCCGGCTGCGCATATTCCGGCGCCAACGAACGTCGGAGCAGATAGCCCCGAGGTCCTCGAGGCGTCGCTTTCGCTGGGCATGGGCGTCAAAGAGAAGTTTCTCGGTCGCTTTTACAGCGATCGCGTCATGAATATGGCGATGAGCCGTGAGGGACGCGGCGCCTCGATGCACACCGTAATGCGAGCAGTCATTAGGGCCGCGGGGAAAAGGGTGCCGGATCGCGCTGAGGAGGAGTTCATCCAAGCCTCTTTTCAAGCGAACGGCCTTCTTCAGGCATCAGTCGGCGGCTTCTCGACGTATTCGTTGCCCGGCATTCTCGGCAACGCGCAAAACAAGGTGCTGCTGCAAGCCTACCAGGCCGTGACAACGGTCTGGCAGAAGATCGCGTTCGCCGGCTCCAACAAGGATTTCAAACAGTCGGTTCGCTATCGCTTGACGGGCAAGGGCGTCGTCAAGGTGATTGGACCTGGCGGCGAGCTGGACAACGTCTCGATGGACGAGCAGGCGTACAGCACGCAACTAAAAACCGAGGGCGCCATTCTTACCGCAACGCGGCAGGACATCATCAACGACGACCTAGGGGCGTTGGGCAGTATTCCGCGGATTCTGGGACGCCAATGCGCATTGGCGGTCGAGCGTGAATTCTTCGTGTTGCTGCTGAGCAATCCGAGCAACTACTTTTCGCTCGCCAACAGGAATTATCTCAAGGGCAACAACGCGGCGCTTAATATCGATTCGTTGCAGGCGGCGTGGCGTCTGATGACGATCCAACTCGATACCAACCAGCAGCCGGTGATGATTACGCCGGCGACCTTGCTCGTCGCTCCAACGAATATGGCACTCGCGCGCCAGTTGACGCGCTCGACTGAGGTCCGTGTTCCCAATGACAGTGCCCAAACGGATGTGTACGGCACCGGCAATCCGTGGGAGGGCCTGCTTTCGCCTGAGACCAGCCCTTGGCTCGACGAAGCCACCCCCGGCGTAAATGCGAATGACGACGCCTGGTACTTATTCGGCTCGCCTTCGGACATTGCCCCATTCGAGGTGACTTTCTTGAACGGGCAGTCGTCGCCGACGATCGAGAACGCCAACACGAATTTTGACACGCTCGGATTAAGTTGGCGTTGCTATTTCGACTTCGGCCTCTCGGCTCAAGATCAGCGAGCCGGCACTTTCGCCAATCCCGACGACAACTCTTAGGCCGTCGTCGCTACCAACATTTGCCCCCGCCGGCGGGCTCCGATTTGTCTTTTGAGATTTTCAAATCGGCCCCGCCGGCGGATCTGCTTTTTTGCACTCATACGTGAAAGCCGAAAGCCATGGGCGCACGCCGCTTCAACAAACCTGGTGGTGGCCAGCAGCGGCAAATCAAAGCCGGAACCGCCTATTACGAGCTGCAGGCCAAGGATGCGGGCTTCACGGCCGCTGCGAGAAGCGCCGGCAACACGCTCAAGAGCCTCGGAGCCGCAATCGCCACGGTGGGAGCGAAGGTGGGGGCCCTCGGTGCCCTGATTACCGCTCCCCTCACCGCGGCCGCGAAGCTCTTCAAGGACTTCACGACCGAAACGGCCACGATGGCCAAGAAGCTCGACGTCTCGATCGAGAGCATGTCAGCGCTGGCCTACGCCGCCGAGCGGGCGGGCACTTCGATGCAGGCGTTGGGGACAGACGCCGAGGCCTGGGCCAAGGTTATCGAGAAAGTCGGCGGCGCCGAGGAGATGCAAAAGCTGATGGTGCGCGCACGCGAGCTCGGCGCGGTATTGCGCGATGAAGACGCGGCAGCGGCCGAAGCGTATCGCATCGCTCTCGTCGATCTGCGAGCCGTGCTGCGCGGCATCACCAATACCATTGGTGCCACCGTGGCGCCGATCTTGGTCGAGATGGCGAACCGCACGCTCGACATAACGAAGAATGTTGCCGAATGGGTCCGGGGCAATAAGGAGCTGATCGCTAGCGCTTTCCGCGTGGGGAAGACGGTCGCAGCCGTGGGAGCTGCGTTAACCGTTGCCGGTACGGGGCTCGCCGGTGTCGGCACCGTGCTTGGTATCGCCGCGGCCGGCTTCACGGTGATGGTAGGAGCCGTCACGGCACTTCTGTCGCCCGTCGGCCTGGCGGCCGCGGCGATCGCGGGACTCGCCGGCTATCTGATCTATACGCGCGGCGTGGGAGCGACCGCGATCAGTGCTTTGACCGAGGCGTTCGGGCGTTTGAAAGATACCGCGGTTGAAACCTTCAGCGGCATTTCCGATGCACTTTCCGCTGGTGATTTAAAGCTTGGGGCCCAGATTCTCTGGGCGACCCTCAAGGGCGAATGGCTGCGAGGAACGGCAGTACTCGACGACCTTTGGCAACAATCGCAGCAGTCTTTCTCAGAGGCCTTTGAGCGCGTGGCCGAGAAGTTCGCCGTGGCGTGGGAGGGCCTGCGCGGCATGTTCGCGGCAGTCGCGGATGAAATCAAGTCTACGATGACTGCGGCCGCGGCTGCCATGCAAGGAGCGTTCGAAGACGCCAGCAAGGTCATCGGAAAGGCTCTTTGGAACGTGTTCTATGTGATTGGCGAAATCGACGCGAGGATCCGACGCGCCGTCGGTCAGTTGAAGAGTGCTGGGCAGTTCTTCGGCCTCATCAATGACGATCGCAAAAACAGCCGCGGCGGAAATATCGTCGGCGGTCCGGTCAGCCCGCTTCGGGGTGCCGCATGGATCGGCGGCAAGATCATGAGCGGCATCTTCCGCGATCAGCCGTATAAGGCGCCGCCGCCTGGCCCGAAACGACAATACTCTCCGACGCGCGTCACCAAGATCGACGGCGTGCCAGTCGATGGCAGCGCGCCGGCGCCGGAACCGCCCGCGCAGAAAACGGAAGCTCCGCCCATTCAAATGCCGAACCTTAGGAGCATTGTTTCCGCCGCGATCGCGGCGGCCGCGGCCGTTGCGGCGCAGGCGTCCGTTGGGATCAATCGCGAGGACGTCAAGAAACGAATCGCCGACGCCGATGCCGAGCGAGAGAGGTTGTTGGCCGAAGCAGCCGCGGGGCGCAAAGAAAAAGCACGGCAAGCGTTAGGCGCGCTCTCGATTCCCGATTTTGGAGGATCGTTGGAGCGAAGCGTCAGCGGTACTTTTAACGGCGCCGTCGCTGCGCAGGCCCTCGGATCCGGTGGCGGCATCCTAAACCGCATCGCGAACGGGGTAGAGCGTTGGCAATTGCAGGGCGAGAGAATCGTCAACGCTGTAGACAAGATCCCCGGCACGCCCCAGTTTTGAGGCGAGTCATTTCCGGGGAAATATCCGATGCCGCGTGCCGCTTTCGGCGCGTCTCGGCCGACCGTTGCGGCTCGGCAGGTAACGCCTGGGATTTCCTTGGCGCACGCACAATAGGCACTCGCCGTCGACGAGCTCGACGTTATGGCCACAGCCCGTGCACCACACTACCGGGCCGAAGTCGCAAATCTGGACGCGCTCCGCCACGACAAAATCCGGCCTCTTGCCGCTGGCGATTGCCGAAATCGTCGAGCGGCCCACGCCGGTGATGATCGCGATGCGGCGCCTCGAAAGGTTTCTCGCCCGCAGCAGGGCTCGCACTTCCTCGACCTTCGATTGCGGGATCATGGGCCGATTCTGACGTCGTCGCGGCGTTTGAGGCAATTCCGGAAGTCCCTCCGAGTTGCAAGCATCGCCCCCCGCGATGTACGATACGGGCCGTGAAAGTCCTCGGCGGTCGATCAACCGCCAACATGATCAGCGTGAAACTCATGATCAGAATCAAGAGTCCCGGCCCGTTACGCTTGCGCGTCAGCCAAGGCGATTTCGGTCGCTCAAGGCCCGCAAGGCGGTCTGATCACCGCCTCACGGCGAGTGTACGGGCCGGGACTTCTGCTTGCGCGAATCTCTTCGCGGGAGGTTGCAGCATGGCGCCTGAGAAAAGTCGCCCGGAACCTTGGGAATGGCATCGAAAACCGAAGGGGTGCTACCACGATTCGGCATGCTGGATTTGTGGCCTGACGGCTAGGCGCGCAGGCGCTGAACATCGAGCGGTACGAGAGGAGGAAGGCCTTCGGGCGAGGTATCTTGTTCGCAAGGCCGGCGAAACCATCCACGTGATGCCACCGGGAAGGCAAATCGTCCGATCGAGTGGTCCTACCGAGCGCGTGCGGAAGCTGCTCTGCCGCGTCGCCGTGCTGAGTGCCGACGGCAAAACCACCGCAGCCATAGCCGACGAGCTTGGCTATAGCTGTGCGGCCGTCAACGACTGGATGTCGACGCATCGGGATCTATATGAGGCATTGCGATCTAAGGCGAACATGGCCATCGCCGAAATCGTGCTGTCGATCGCCGGTACGCAACGAATGTTCGAAGATCTCGAAGGGCACCTCCGGCGCGGCGAGGTGGCAACGAACTGGGCGAGGCAGACCGGACGGACTTTGGCTCGATCGAGCGCTGAGCCTACGCTAAGCAGTTTCTATCGCGACTGGTACCTCCCGGTTCGGCTTCACAGCGTCGATCCTAAAACCGTCGAGGGATACCGCAAGTCAATCGATTACTGGATCGTGATCACCGGCGATCCACCCCTCAGGTCCATCGAAGCGACCACTCTTGCGAAGTTCTTAACTGCGCTTCAGCGAGGGAAATTCTCGCCAACGACGGTGGCCAAGCATGTAAAGACAGTTAACAGCATCCTCGGCAAAGCGGAGCCTCCAACCTTTCGCAATCGGGACGCGGCAGGCATTCTTGCGGGTCCAGCGCCCTTTATCAGGCCTCCGAGCCTTCCTGAGCCGGATCCACAAGTTGTCGACGAGGCGGACATCGTCGCTGTCTATCATGCTGCGGTCTCGTTCTACGGCCCCCGCGTCCCTGGCATCGAGTCGTCGGCCTGGTGGCAAGCCCTCATTGTGACGGCTCTATATACGGGGTTACGAAGAGGTTCGCTTCTCGGACAAAAAATGGCCGACTGGGATTCGAGCCGTGGTCTGCTTTTCCCGTCAAAAATGAAAAGGAAAAAGAAGCTCGCGATTGAGTTGCCCGAGGTCGTTACGGCGCACCTCGAGAGAATACGAACACACCGCGAAAATCTTTTTCCCTGGCCGCATCATCTTTCGTACTTCCACACTCGATTCGAAAGGCTTCGGCACGCGGCTGGCATCCCCCAGGAACGGGCCTTCGGACTTCACGGGTTGCGACGAACGTTCGCGACGAACCTTTTCGAAATCAATCCTGGCGCTGCGCAGATGGCGCTAGGGCATAATTCAATTCGTACGACAGTTGCGCATTACGTTCGCGGCCAAGGCGTAGTGAAAAAAGCGGTCGACAAGATGCGCGTCATCGATGCGTTCCGCAAATCAGGTTGAGAGTTCTGCGACGAGCGGCGTGCCGCGTTGCTTATGACGGAACCGGCCCCGGTGAAAACGCGCGGCACGCCGTCTTTTTTCCATGCATGCAAAGGGACTTGAAAATTCTTATTACTCTTGGTAATTGTGAGGGTGCTGAAAGAGACAGCTCCTGGTGGGGACGAGGAGAAACAACGTCCCCCTCTGCAAAAAAGTTGGCGCCTCTGCGTCGCGAGGAATGGCGACGCGCCGGGAAATATCGGACACCCGGCTCGAAGAAAAACGAACGCCCGCGCTCACAAGGATGTGGGCCGCGCACCAACTATCTCTGTCAGGAGTTTCCGTCATGCCCCTCCCTAAGGGCGAGGTTCGCATCACGCTGTCGCAGGCAGCGCAAGTCGTACCTAACGAGCCCACAGCAACCACGCTTTGGAATTGGCAGGAATATGGCCTTCGCGGCATTCGCCTCGAGGTCGAGCGCGTTGGCACGCGGATCAGCACTAGCGAGAAAGCGGTCAAACGCTTTCTCAAGCTCGTGTCTGATCGCGTTGAAGCTGATCGTAAGCAGGTTCGCGCCCGACGCGAGAAGCGATCGACCTCCCGCGTCGCATCCTAACTCCGCCTGCCAACATCATAAAAAGCGAACGAGCCGGAGCACCCGCGAAAGTGCCGGCTCGCGCTTGGAGAAATTTCATGCGCAATTCTATCGACCATTCCGTCCCCCGCAATGGAGGATCGGACCAATGGTAGGTCTTCCCACGTCTCCGCTTCCCGAACTGCTGACGCAGACCGAAGCCGCGAAGCTTCTCAATTGCAGCGATCGGCACGTTTACAACCTCTTCAGACGCGGCAAGCTCGCACGGCACTACGTCGGCGCCTGTGTTCGCTACAAACGTTCAGACATCCTCGCGTTGATTGAAGACGGCAGGAAGGAGGCGAACGCCGATGGCCGCGATATCTACTCGACGCAACGGTAGCTGGGTCGTAACGCTTCGAGGCGGTGCGTCTGGCGCTAACCGTCGTACTATCAGCCTCGGCAAGCGAAATATCACCAAAAGCTCCGCACGCGCGTTTTGCGATCTTGTGACGGCAATTGAAGTTTCCGCCCGGGGAGGTGGCCTCGATGCAAAATACGAGATGCGTCTCCGAGGATTGCCCGACGATCTTCACGCGAAGCTCGCAGTTGTTGGCCTCGTCAATCCACGCGAGCCATCGACGCTCGGAAGGTTTTTGGTAAGGCTTGTGCGTAAGGCGCCGACCAAAAGCGTCCGCAAATATCGCGACGCGGCTGCAATTTTGGCGTCATATTTCGGCGCGCGAAAGCGGATGGCCGACGTTTGTAAAGAAGACGTGCTTGAGCTACGTCGTTACCTTCTTCGCGATGCAGAACAGCGGCGTGGTTCCGGGCGCAAGGGATATGCCGAACCATATGTGAACCGCCTTTGCGGTTACGGACGGCAGTTCTGGAAGAAGGCGCAAGAGGCGGCCGTCGTAATCGACAATCCGTTTCTTGGCCGGGACATTCCGAAAAAGGTCGACGGCGATCCTAGCAAAAAAGCTACGATCGACGAGCATCTGACAGGCAAGATCCTCGAAGCTCTGCGCGATCGTGAGTGGCGAGTGTTCTTTTGTTTGTTTCGCTACCTAGGGCTTCGCGGTCCCTCGGAGATATTCAGCCTTAAATGGGAGGACGTGCTTTGGTCTGATCGAATCGTTGTCATTCGCGATCCCAAGCGCGAGATCCATGGCGCTGGCAAAGGCGAGCGCAGGCCGCCGCTCTTTAAGGAACTGCTCAACGAATTGGATTTGTTGCGCCGCGATCGCAACCCGGCACCGACCGACAGGATCATTACTCGCTGTACGACGTCAACAACGAACTGCTGGACGCAATTCTTCAAGGTTCTGGCGCGTTCCGGAGTCGAAGAGTGGAAGCAGCCGGCGAAGTCACTGCGATCTACGCGAGCCACGGAGCTGCGTGCTCAAGGAAACCCCGACCACGTCGTCAACGCGTGGCTTGGGCATAGTGAACGCGTATTCCGAGAGCATTACGGCCAGGTCACAAAGCGTGATTACGACCTGGCCCTTGGGGCCGGTGCGCTGCGCAAAGCGCATGCGCACACGTTGGAAAGCAGTGGAACGGGCCGCGACGGCGATTCCGGCGAACCGCAAAACGCCCGAGAATTCCAGGGCGTTCCACCCGGTGCGCATGGCGACCGAGGGGCAAAGTGGGCGATGAGGGACTCGAACCCCCGACATCCACGGTGTAAGCGTGGCGCTCTAACCAACTGAGCTAATCGCCCGAACGTGTGGCTCACACGAATCGTAGTGCGAGCGCCGCGAGGGTGTCAATGCGGTGGCCGTCGTGCGGGCGTGGTGTTTAGATCGAGAACGCGATGCCTGGATCGCGCGGCTGGTGCCTGCGGGGGGCGGGGCCTAGAATGTCGGGTCGCTGTGAACGCGCGATTCTGTTTTGCTGGCCATCGCTCGTGTTTGCAGACGTACAGGCGGCTCATATTCACGGCCGGAGGCGTGACGTTGCTGCAAATTCTGCTGGTCCTGGTGCTGGCATTCCACCTGCTGGCCGCGAACCTGGCCGGGGCCGCCCCATTGGTCTGCGTCTGGCTGGACGCGCGCGAAGCCCGCAGGTCGGACCCGCTGGCCGGCGAACTGGGGCGCTATCTCTTGCGACAATCGCTCATCTGGCTAACGGCGGCGTTGGCTTTGGGGGGCGTGACGCTGCTGTTGGTTTGGCTCACGGCGTGGGAGCCCTTTTATGGGACGGCCAGCCGGCTGCCGGCCGGGCGTTTCTGGTGGGCGGCGCCGGAACTGGGGGTCTACTACCTGTGCGTTGCGCTGTATCTGAAATGGTGGCCTGCACAAACACCCGCGACGCGCGGACGCATGCGAGCGCGTCGCGTCATGGGAATATTCGCCGCGACGAACCTGCTCTATCATTTTCCGCTGCTCTTCACGGTGATCGGCGTCTATTCCACCCGGCCGGCCCCGGCGGACGAGGCGCTCGTTTTTCGCCACGCCATGCTCGATGCCGAAGTGTTTTCGCAGTTCGTTCATCACATGCTCGCCTCGTTTGCCGTGGTGGGGGTGGGCATCATAGGTTTCGCACTGCGCCTGTCGCGCCGGCATCAGACGGCCCCGGATGTCGAGCGGATGGCCACCTGGGGAGGCCGGCTGGCGCTCGTGCCCACGGTGTCGCAATTGTTCGTGGGGCTTTACGTCTTGCTCGAGCTGCCTGACCGTGCGCGAGACAATCTGCTGGGGGGCGATAGCCTGGGCACGCTGTTGTTTGGCGTCTCGCTAGTCGGCGCGATCGTGCTGATGCACCGGTTGGCGAGTGTCGCCTTCGGCGAGACCGAACGGCGCAATTTGATTAGCGCGATGGCACTATTAGTGCTTGTTGTCGTGGCGATGGTTGGCACGCGGCAGCGGGCGAGAAATGACAAGTTCTCGGCGATGTCGGCGCCGCCGGCCCGTATTTACGCCGCAACCTGCCACCCGGGCCTGAACACGATTCGATTTTGACGCACATACATACTGAGTGACTGACAACAAGGATGCCCTCATGTCTGACATCATCACGCTGCACGACGCCACCACGGGCGCCACGGCAAAAATCGCCCCGCAGCGCGGCTTCAACTGCTTCAGCTATCAACCTGTGGTGGGGGGCGAGGCGAACGAGGTTCTATGGACCGCCGCCGACTTCGTAGCCGGAGGCGGCAAGGGATCGCACAGTGGCATCCCGATCTTGTTTCCCTTTCCCGGGCGTTTGCGCGGTACCAGCTTCACGTTCGAAGGGCGCTCGTTCCCACTCGAAGCCGGCGACGGCATCGGCAATACGATTCACGGCTTCGTGATCGATCGGCCGTGGCGGCTCGTCGAGCAGACTGGCACGATGGCCGTCGGAGAGTTTCAGGCCTCGACCGATGGTCCGGAAATACTCGCGCATTGGCCGGCCGATTTTCGGATCGCGGTCGTTTACGAATTAGTCGGCCACGCGCTGACCAGCGAGGTGAGGATCGAGAACACGGGCGATGCTCCCTTGCCATTTGGATTCGGCACGCATCCTTATTTCCGCGTGCCGCTGGGGGCCAAGGGAGCGGCCGACGACTGCGTCGTGACCGTGCCCGCGGCGCAATATTGGGAGCTGTCGAAAATGCTGCCCACCGGGCGGAAGTTGCCCGCCACCGGCCCGCACGGGCTGGCGCAAGGGCTGCAATTCGCCGAAACTCGGTTGGACGACGTTTTTACGGATCTGACCTTCACGGCCGGCCGCGCCGTGACGACCATTGCCGATCCGCACAATCACCGCACGCTGGAGATGACCTTCGACGAGCAGTGTCGCGAATGTGTCGTTTACAATCCGCCGCATCGTCAGGCAATTTGCATCGAGCCGTATACCTGCGTGCCGGACGCCTACGAGTTGGCCGAGCATGACGCGGAGACTGGCCTGCGCGTACTGGCGCCAGGTGAGGTCTTTTCGACGCGGATCGATATTCGCGTGCGGGGATAGTGCGATCGCCGATCGGCCGGCCGGCCCAGTCGGCCAGCCAGCTCAGTCGGCCATGTCTTCCGCCGGAGGCTCGGGCAGCCAAAAGGATGCGATCAAGCCGACTGCGTAGACGCTAAAGCCAACGGCGGCGGCCGTGTACGCCATTTTCGTCGGGTCCGAACTTCCGGGGATGAGCGAAGTTGTGGCGAGCGTGCTAGTGATCCAGGCGAACGAAGTGCCGATCATGCGGCCGCCGATGTTGGCGGCGAAGCTTTCGCCTGTGCCGCGCAAATGCACCGGATAGACGCGCGGCAAGTAATTACCCCAAAAGCTGAACTGCGCCACGGTAAGGAATCCAGCAACGAAAATGCCGACGTAGAGCAGTTGCAAGCTCTGCACGCCGGCTACAGCAAACACCAGCGGCATGACGATCAGCCCGGGCACCTGGAACAAGCGGATCAGCGTTCGGCGACTGACGATGCGCACAGCCAGTACGGCCAGTACAAATCGCCCGACGAGGCCGCCGACCTCTTGCACCTTGGTAACATCGGCAGCCGTGGCTTGCTCGATCTTTGCCTGCTCGGGTTTTTTCTTTCCTTCGGTTTTCTGTTGAACGTCAGGCAGGCCAGGCACGATCTGTGGAATCTGTTGGATGGCGCCGAAGGCGGCCCCATAGCTGCAGGCGAACATCAGCGTGGTGACGATCGTCGTATGCCGCAGCGCCGGCGAGAAAAGTTCGGCGATGTTGGGGCGCTTCAGCGTGCCGGCGGCACGCTTTTGTGCCCAAATCGGGCTTTCGGGCAAGAATGGCCGGATCACGATCAGTGGTATCGCCGGGATCAAGCCGGACATCAACGTATAGCGCCATGCCTCGTGCTGATGCTTGGGGTCGATACTGCCCAGGAGCGAGGTCAGAAACTCAGGCATGGCGATGGCGGGCAGGTTTCCTGAATACTCGATGGCCAACGAGTTGGCCCCGGCGACGAGCAACCCGCCGATCGACGAAAAGAACTGCGTGTAGCCCAGCACTCGTTCGCGTTGCTTAGGTTCAGGAAAAAGCTCGGCCAGCCAGGCGACGGCCGCCACGAATTCCACGCACACACCGACGAAGGTCGTGCAGCGGAAGAAAAGCAGCATCGGCATCGACGTGGCAAAGCCGGCGGCAAATGCTGAGAAGGCGTACAGCAGAATGCTCCACGTCAGCACGGCACGCCGGCCCAATCGATCCGTGAGGTAGCCCCCCAACAAGCCGAATACACCCCCGACGAAAGCGGGCACAAAGAACAACATGCCTCGCCAATGGGCGAAAGCTTCACTTCCGGGCGTGATACCCATCTCCTGCAGAGCCGGCCGCAAGATCAACGGCAGCATCAACAGTTCATAAATGTCGAAGGCAAAGCCGATCGAGGCGATGACGCAGATCAGCCATTGAACCGTGGTCAGACGCCCAGGCGAAGAGGAGGTAGCGGACATCAAGTTCTCGCTGCGTCGTGGTCAGAGGGGGGGACAAGCCGAAGGCGGGGCGCCACCTTTCCTGGTCCAAAAGCTGCGCAATGAGCGCGGCCACGGCCCAAAAAAAGTTGCAAGAGGATCATAAGTCGACCGCCGGCGCCTGGCAAGTCGAGGCCGCGCGGGAACGGGTGGCAGGACAAATGAGCTACCGATGGGTGGTTGCTCACGGCAACCGGATTGGCCCTATCAAGGCCGTGAAGATCACGCGTGATCCGCTTCCGCGACCAGACCGGTTTCGGTGATGAGCGCGTCTTCCTGATAACTTGCGTAGTCGGTGTTCACGGCCCACAGGTCGTGACGACGATTTTCGAGCAGATTTTCGGCAGCCAGTACGCCCATCAGGATGCTGTGATCCTGGCTGTTGTACTTGAACGATCCGTACCGGCCGATGGGCGTGATGCCGGAAAAGGTCTGCAAGTACGAGACGACGCGCTCGACATGCTCGCGATAGCCGCGGGCGTAGACGGGATAGCAGCGCGGAATGCGCACCACGTGCCCAGCCAACACTTTCGCATCGGCCATCAAGCCGGTGGTGCGCAGCTCGGCTTCGGCATCGGCGATGATCTTCTCGTCCGGCTGGGTCCACAACGCATCCTGCTCGTAGCACCAGTACTCGGCGGCCAGAATCGTCGTATTGTGCTCGCCGTAGAGTTCGGGGACCCAATTGCGAAAATTGGTTAACCGCCCCATCTTCAAATTGTCGGAATGGATGTAGACCCACTGATCCGGGAACAGGTCTACCGCGTCGACGTGCAGATAGACAAGCACCGTGTTGCGAAACTTCAGGCTTTCGATCGAAGTGCGGACATCGTCGGGAATATCGCCCAAGCCGCGCACCAGCAGCGTCAGCGGCATGGTCGAAATCACGTGATCGCATGTATCGAGCCGACCGTCGACCTGCTCCACACCGCGCACGTGACGATCCTCATGCACGACGCGCCGCACGGGCGAGCCCAGATGAATCTCGCCCCCCAGCGAACGGACGCGTTCGGCCATCCGTTCGTAGACCGAGCCGGTTCCGGCCGTGGGATACGCGAAACGGTCGACGAGCGTGTGATGCGCGCTCTGCTTACGTGGCAAGAGAGCGCTCTTGATGGCCTCGCCGAGCGAAAACTTCTTGATCCGCTGCGCGGCGAAATCGGCGTCCAACTGCTGGCACGAAATGCCCCACAGCTTTTCGCTGTAGGACTTGAAGAACATGTTGAACAAGCGCCGCCCGAACCGGTTGACGACCCAGGACTCGAACGAGCGGTCGCGCTCGGGGTCGCAGGTGGGGGCGATACGCTCGCGGAGGTAGCTGATTAAGCATTGCCCGGCGTTAACGACGCCCATGTTTGTCAAGGCGTTGACCGGGCGCAGAGGATAATGGAAAAACCGGCCGCGATAATGGATGCGGGTCAGCCGGTCGACCATGCGGTAGTCGCGGCCGACGACGTCGAGCCATAGCCGATTGACGCGCGCGTCCATGCTGAAGAAACGATGCGGCCCCAGGTCGACGCGTTGCCCCCACAAGTCGAAGGAGCGCGCCAGTCCGCCGATGAGGTCGCCGGCCTCATAGACCGCAACCTGGGCGCCTCCTTGAGCCAGGCGCATGGCGGCCGTTATGCCCGCCGGGCCGGCTCCGATCACCGCGACTCGCATGTGGTGCCGCTCTCCCGCTGCCACGGCCGCGCCGTCGCCGCCTGGTGTTACGCGCTACGTAAGATTGAAGATCGAAAGATGCGTCGCGCTTCGAGGTGGAATCCCTTCGCGAACTCCCCCCGCGCAGGTACAGAAGCGCTGCCGCCCCCGAAGAGACGTGCTCGAGCCGCGGACGCTGTCGGCTCCTGTTCCGGACTACCTTATCATAGCCTTGGTATGGGCCGAGTCACGCCCTGGTCGGTAATCCGTCGGCAGCCGAGGTAAGACAGGGAAATAGTGCTGTCGTAGACCGGGGTTGAAGGCGCTCGTATGATCGCGAAAATCGATCGAATCCCGCCTGTTGCGCCTGTATAAGGAGAAGTAACCGCGGATCTGGTTACTGTGCGGGGCGACTTCACCTCGCGGCGGATTTCTGGCCTAAACTTGTACACTTTCAACGCTTATGAGGGTTGTCCCGGCCGTCGTGCGGTCATCGGGAAGCGCCTCGCTACGAATTCATAACTCCTGATTGACGCTCGACGAGATGACGACCGCGGAACCAACGATTAATCAGCCGAGCGCACGAGCGCCGCAGTCGGATCTCGATTGGAAGTCTGCGCTCGGGAGCGCGCTCGCCGGCCTAATCGGCGCGTTGGTTTTGGCCGCGTCGATCTGGGCAGTTTATGGGCGCGTGGTCCACTCGCCTTTGATCTACGACGATTACACGACGTTGGACGAGAATCCATCGATCCGGCAGTTGTGGCCGATCTGGAATTTCTCGGGCGAAGCGAGCCCTTTGCGTCCCTCGCCAGAAACGCCGGTCGCGGCGCGGCCGCTCGTGAATTTCACGCTGGCCATCAATCGTCATTTGAGCGGATTGGATCCGGCCGGCTATCGAGTGACGAACATTGCGATCCATTTCGTAGCGGCGCTCATTCTGTGGGCACTGGTACGGCGGACGCTGCGGCTCGATTTTTTCCGAGGACGCTTTGACGGCGTGGCCGGGATACTGGGGTTCCTGTCGGCCCTGATCTGGGCGTTGCATCCGCTCAATACCGAGAGCATTGCCTACATCACGCAGCGCACTGAGTCGCAAATGGGGCTGTGCTACCTGGTGACGATGTACGCGTCGTTGCGTTATTGGACGGGCCAAAGCAAGCTGGCTCGCGCTGGCTGGCTGGTGTTGGCGGCAATCTTTTGCCAGTTCGGAGCGCTGAGCAAGGAGATGATGGCTTCGCTGCCGGCCGTGGCGTTATTGTACGAGCGGACATTTATTGCCGGATCGTTCTGGCAATCGCTGCGACGGTCGTGGCCGTTATACATCGGGTTAGCGCTCGAGTGGTTGCCACTGGTATTGATCAACCACAACGGGCCGCGCACGCCGAGCGCCGGTTTTCATCTGGGGCTGCCGGCCTACATCTGGTGGTACACGCAGGCCGAGGTCTTGCTGCTGTATTTGAAATTGACGTTCTGGCCCTGGCCGCTGTTGTTGCACTACGAGATTCCGTACAAGGAAACGCTGCAAATTGCCTGGCCGTGGGTGCTGCCGGTGGCGCTGTTGGGGCTGGGGACCTTGTACCTGGTTTGGCGTCGCACGAGTGCCGGATTTGTTGCCGCCACGGTGTGGGCCGCCTTGTCGCCGACGCTCGTCGTACCGCTGGTCGGCGAGATCGTGGCCGAACGGCGGATGTACGTTCCCCTGGCCGCGATCGTGCCTTTGTTCGTAGCCGGCGGATATGCGCTAGCGCGCCGTTTGACGGGACGCAACGCGGCGAATGATGGCGCGGTTGTTGAAACGCGCCGGCCGCTGGTCATGACGCTGGCCGGCTGCGCGGTCTTGGCCGTGGTGTTCATGCTGGTCGGCAGCGCACGTCTGACGATGTATGCCGATGAGATTCTGCTGCTCGAGGACAACGTGGCTCGGCAGCCCGACGACTTTTTTATGTTGATCAACTTGGGCGTAACGCTTGCCAAGGCGAACCGTCCGCAAGATGCCATTCCGCATTTCGCGCACGCCTCGGAGTTGTATCGCGACGGGCTGATCTTGAACTACAAGATCATTCCCGATTCGCACAAGCTGTATTACAACTGGGCTCATGCTTACCAGGACATGGGGCAACCGGACGAGGCGATCAAGTATTATCGCGAGGCGATGAAGATTCGGCCCGACTATCCTCAAACGCGCTATAACCTCGGGTTGATGCTGCAGGAGGATCGGCTATACGCCGAAGCGCTGGAGCAGTACGAGGAAACGCTGCGTCTTAAACCTGCGTTCGGCGCGGCGCACTGCAACCTTGGGGCGCTATTGGCCGCGGCCGGGCAATTCGAGGAGGCCATTCCCCATCTGGAGCAAGGCACGCAACTGGATCCCGATCCGGGAACGTTCGTTAACCTGGTCGATGCCTATTCCAAGGTGGGGCGCCGCGACGACGCCATCAAAGCGGCCGAATCGGCGATCCGCCTGGCACGCGAGCAGAATCACAACGACCTGGCCGACGATATCGAGGAATGGTTGAAGAGATTCCGGCCCCCACCAACAAAGTAGGCGCCTGGCCGTGCAGCAAGTGATGCGAATTTCACGGTATAGCGTTAATTAGGCACCTGCCGGCACCTGCCGTTCTCATGCCTGTGAAACAGGTGGCTGCGCTTCAGGTATCGTTGTCGGTGGTCGGCCCGCCGTGCTCGTCGAGCCAATCTTCGTCGGGGGATTCTGACCCGCGCTCGCCGGCCGCGCCTGCCCTTTCCCAGACTTGCAAGGCGCCGTCGGCGAAGCCCTGTACGAATGCGCCGTCGCGCAACAGGCTGGGGGCCAATGTCGCTTTGAACGTGACCGCCGTTTGCCAGAAACCACTGATCTCGCGCGGCGTGCCCGAGGTTTCAGGAAGCAAGATTTTGACCAACCGCTGGAAGGCCGGGCGTTCGGCTTCTTGATTGAGAAACCAGGCTTGCCAGTCGGCGGCCGATTTTCCTTCGCGTAAGGCTTGCAGATTGCGCAGCTCGCCGTCAATGCTCCCGGCATGGTTGGCCCAGTGTTTGCCAGAACTCTTTCCGTCCTCGTAGGCACTCATGAAAATCCTTCGAATTCGCAGTTTCTGTCAGCGAAACAGTCGCCGGTAGTTTCGAGATATTTGGGAAGTTGTTCGCGGGGAGTCGTTGGTCTGCGGCCAGTAATTTTGCCGCGAAAAAAATCGCGACTTCGCTGTACCGGCCAATTATCATGGCCGCCAGGGTCTAGATTTAGGCAACGTGAGATGCAACCTATCGAACATGGCGGATTTCGCAAGTCGTACTTTGTTTTTAAGCACTTTTTACTGACGTTCGTGGCCGCGGTCACGGCTTGGCACTCGGTGGCCGCGACCGGCAAGGCCCAGATTCTGTACACGGGCGTAAATCTGTCCGGCGCCGAGTTCGGCGCCACGCCCACGCCCGGCCATACGGGCACGGTCGGCACCGATTACACGTATCCCACGGATCAGGAAATCGATTATTTCCTGAGCGAGGGGATGAACACGATTCGGCTGCCGTTTCGCTGGGAGCGTTTGCAGCCGACGCCCGATGCACCGTTTAACAGCGCCGAGTTCGCACGGCTGAACAGCGTTGTGCAGTACGCCACGAGTCATGGCGCGACGGTCATTCTCGACCCGCACAATTACGGCCGATACTACCCGGATCCCAACAACTCGCAGGGTTCGGCACAGGGGCTGATCGGCAGCGCCGTTCCCGACTCGGAGTTCGACGACCTGTGGTCGCGACTGGCCGCCGACTACAAGAACAATTCGCACGTCGCGTTTGGCCTGATGAACGAGCCCAACTCGATGCCCACCGAGCAGTGGGTCACGGCCGCTAATAGCGCGATCGCGGCCATTCGCTCGACCGGCGCGAGCAACATGGTACTGGTGCCCGGCAACGCCTGGACCGGTGCCAGCAGTTGGGACCAGAACTGGTATGGCACCCCCAACGCTACCGCGATGTTGAACATCAAGGATCCGGGCAATAACTTCGCAATCGAGGTCCATCAGTATCTGGACAGCGACGGCTCGGGCACATCGTCAACGATCGCCAATAACGATCCGAATATCGGCGTCGAGCGATTGACCGATTTCACACAATGGCTCGAAGCTAATCATCTGCGCGGGTTTCTGGGAGAGTTCGCTGCGGCGAATTCGACGATGGGCGCCGGCCAGATCGGCAACCAGGCGATCAACAATATGTTGAACTACATGCAAGCCAACAGCAGCGCTTGGCTCGGCTGGACGTGGTGGGCCGCCGGGCCGTGGTGGGGAAACTACAGTTTCACGCTCGAGCCGAAGGATCTGGGCGCGGCGAATCAGTCCGATCAGCCGGCAATGTCGGTGCTCGCGCCGCATGCAGTGGGTGTTCATGCCGACGGAGACGTGAACATGGACGGGATCGTGAATGCGGAAGATCTCGCACTGGTTGCAAGTAACTGGCTGCATTCAGGGGCCGGTTTAGCGGTTGACGCCAATCGTGACGGCATCGTGAACGGTCAGGACATAGCCCTGATTTCGTCGCAATTCCTGCAAACCGGCAGCGGCTTTCAATCCAGCAGCGCTGCGTTGAGTGTGCCGGAGCCGGAGGCACTTTCGCTCATAGTCATGGCGGGAATTCTCGGAAGTTGGCTTGTTCGGTACCGATTTGCGCGACGAACGTATCCTTTGCCGTCGGTGTCCAGAACAGGATACCGATCGAACGTGTAGTTATAATGATCCTTGTTTAACGAGTTCCGCGCACCTAGGGAGTACAAGAAACGATGAGAGGGGCAGTCGTCGTCGTTGTTTTTTTAACAGTATGGCGAGTGGCGGTGGCGTCGGCAGCCGTTTTACCCATCAGTCCGATCATCACCGATCCGGCATCAGGGCATCGCTTTCAGTTGCTCTCCAACGCCACATGGGCTGACTCCGAAGCCGAGGCGGTCGCGCTCGGCGGGCATCTGGCCACGATCGATAGCCAGGAAACGCAGGATTTCGTTCTCAGCACTTTTGGTGCTTATAGCGGATTTCAGCACATCTTATGGATCGGCCTCTATGATCCGACGCAGCAGACCAATCCGACCGATCCGGCGGCCAACTACGTGTGGGTCGATGGCTCGCCGATCACATACACGAATTGGGATCCTGGTGAGCCGAACAATGCCTTCGGTACGGAGTTCTGGGTCGCCATGTATTATCCGAACTATCACAACCCGGGAGCCTGGAACGACTGGTCTGTCCAAAAGACCGACCCGATTGGCATCCCGTTTTACGGCGTCGTCCAATATGTTCCTGAACCTTCCACATTATTGCTGGCCGCAGTCGGGCTCATAGGCTTTGCTGCCTGGCGAAGACGGTGGCACCGCTTGGGCCGATGATGGAACGGCAGGGAATGGAATTCGAACGACGATTCGGCATGCAACGCGTCCTTGCCGCGGTGACAGTTTCGACTTGCTGGTTGTGCTATTGCGCATTTGCCGCTGCCCAGGAACCGAATACCACGCCGCTGACCGAGGCGCAGCGCGCCGTGATGACGATTCCGACCAAGATCGCGGGCACCTACCGCGGCGGTGAATTGGTTGAGCTTCGCGTGGGCGATCGCATCGCCTACCTGGTCAAGCCCACGGGAAAGACTGACGCGCAGAAGCGTTGGCTGTGGGAATTTCCATTCTGGCTGGGAATCAACGACGGGTTTGGCAATTTGCAGCATCGCAATTATGCCGAGCGGGCGCTGGCCGCGGGGTTTCATATCGCGGGGGTAGATGTCGGGCCCTCGTGCGCGAGTCCCGCCGCGGCCAACGTCTGTCAAGAATTTTATAAGCAACTAGTTGCCGAACACGGCCTATCGCCGCGGGCGCGAATCATGGGGCAGAGTCACGGCGGATTGATCGCCTACGGCTGGGCGTTTCGCAATCCGACGTGTGTCGAACGGATCGTCGGAATCTGTCCGGCCACGGATTTTCGCAGTTGGCCCGGCCTGGCGAATACGATCAATTTTCCGGCCAAGGGACTGGGGTACGATCTGACACTCGCAGAACTGGAAAGTCGAACGGCAGAATTCAACCCGATCGATAATCTGGCACCGCTCTCCAAAGCGGGCGTGAAGATTCTGCACATCCACGGCGACCGAGACACACTGGTCCCCATGAGCGACAACTCGACGGAACTGGCCCGCCGGTACCGTGAACTCGGCGGCACGGCAACCATTGTCGTTCTCGAGGGGCTAGGGCATGGCGGCCAGGAGCTGTATCAATCGGAACCGCTCGTGAACTTTCTCTTAGGCGAATGAATTTTTCCGCGAATGCGCGTTGCCGGATTGATGCGCCGCGCTGAGGTCGATGAGACGGCCATACGATCCTGTCACTCGAACGGCAATTGCACACAATCGGGCCGCCGGTTAGCGTGACGGGATGAATGTCACCTGCCCGAATTGCAAGAAGCCTACGCACGCCGGCGAGGATCCGGTGCATGGGCGAACCATCGAATGTGGCCGGTGCGGGCACCGCTTTGCCGTCGATGATGGTAGTATAACGTCCGCCCGAGAGCGGTCCGTATCGGAAGATAGTCCGGCTGCTGTCCGCGCCGTGCCGCGTCAGTGGCTCGTTGCCTTAGCCTTGGCGGCGTGTATCGTGCCGCTGGCCTTTTCGGTTTATGCCGACCCGATCTGGGAAGATTCGTTCATCACGCTGCGGCACAGCGAGAACTTCCTGCGCGGCGAGGGGCTCGTTTTCCATCCGGGCGAGCGCATCCACGGGTTTACCTCGCCGATTAACGTGTTGCTGTTGGCTCTCGCGAGCTTCGTCACTGGCCAGTCGTCGTTCGTATTTACGATCTGGCTCTACCGATTGATGTGTATCGCGGCGTTCGCCGGCGGGGTTGCGTTGGTCGTCCGGCGGCTGTGGCACGAAACCCCGGCGCATCCGCTGGTCTGCGCCGGAGCATTTGCGCTGCTGTATATCTTTGATCTCAAGGCGGTTTCGTTCACGGCCAACGGCATGGAAACAGCCTTCATGTTGCTGTTTCTCGCCGGCGCCGTTTCTCTGCTGTTGCAGGATGACCCTCAGCCTTGGCTGGCGCGCGGACTGTACTGGGCAGGGCTGATGTGGAGCCGTCCGGACGGCTGCATTTACATCGGGGCGCTGGCGATCGCGGACCTAACCTACCGATCCGAATCACGGTACGAACTGCTGAAGTCGCTGTGCAAAAGCGGCCTGGTTTGCGCGGTTGTCTATCTGCCGTGGTTCGCCGGAGCGTGGTGGTATTACGGCACGCCGGTTCCCCATACCGTGATCGCGAAAAGTCGTGTCGAAATTGGCCCGGCGACGTTTGCGATCTATGCGCTGGAGAATTTCTTCTTGCGCTTTAACGACATCATCGACTTGACGTATCAGCCGATTTACGGCTGGTTCGAGTGCCTGTCGTTCAACGATCGATTCGCGGCGTGGCTGCTGAACTTGCTTTCGCGCTCCGCCGGACTCTTCAGCGTCATGTATTGGCTGTTTCCGGTCAAAGATCGATTGGGGCGGGCTGCTTCGTTCTCGTTCTTGCTCGTCACGCTGTACTTCACGATGATGATGATTTATGTCTGGCCCTGGTACATTCCGCCCGCCGCACTGCTGAGCATGGTCGCGCTGTGCCGGGGGATCGTCACATTGTCGGACGCGGCGCTGCGCCGCGCGGAACGGCCAACCGCCAGCCGGCTGCATCCGGTCGCTGCGACGGTCCTCGTGGCATTCATTGCCGGCCAGGTCGTGATGTGCGGCTGGAACGCCATTCATACGCGCATTCGGCAAACCGAAATCGAAATGGGAAACCGTTTTGAAATCGGCATGTGGTTACGTGAGCACGGCCGGCCCGACGAATCGGTCTACCTGGAACCGCTGGGTTATATCGGCTACTTCAGCGGCATGCGGATGATCGATTGGCCGGGGCTGGTTGCCCCGCAGGTTGTCGAACTGCGGCGTGAGCGCGAATTGGACCAGTTGGGAATGATCTTCGCGATCCATCCGGATTGGGTCGTGCTGCGTAACACCGAATACGACGAACTCGGCCAGCGGCTGGAGCCGTTCCTCGAGGAGTATTCCCTGGAAATGATTTTCGACGTCTCCGAGAACCTGCGCGCTTACGGTTATCGGCCCTCGCGGCTGTTTATGGACGCTCGCTTTGGGGTATTCCGCCGGCGCGACCTGCGCCCGAGCGATTTTCCGAGTTGAAGGTCCGCTGCCAGCGGTAGCGCCGTCGTTGGTCGGCGACCATCATTCTGCCGCCGTCTGGAACGGCGCGATTAGCTAATGAGTCGCGTCCCGATCTGAAGTGATGTAGTCGTGCGTTGGCTGAGCTGGGCGCGACATCATTTCAAGCTTCCGCCGCAGGGCTGTCGCCAGTGCCATGACGTAGGGCTCGGTGAGGATGCTCGAATGCCCGCCGGGTATCACCTCGACGTCGACTCGGCCCGAGGCATAACGCCCCCAGCCCAAATCGTGCCGCGGAAGTTGGATTAAAGGCCAGGTGCGGGCACGAAACAGTGACACTCGTCCGCCATACACTCCCGGTTGATAGCGCAGGTAAGCATCGAAGAGTATGGGAATCAATCGACGGCTGCGTTCGTTGAGCTTGTCGACTTCGAAAAAATCCTCGGTCGCGGGGCGGACCGCGGAACGGCTGTCCCACACCATCCGGGCGGTGAGTAGCTTCCGAATGCGCCGTATCCGTTGGCGAACCTTGCGACGCAAGGGGAAGCCGCGCCAGTCGGTCAACATGCCGATCAGCCAACGGGGAAAATTCCAAATCGCGGCCGGCGTGGCAAGAAGCAATTCTCTGAGCGTTTGCGGTGGATGCCAGGCAGGCCCAACGTCGATGATCGCAAGTAGCGCCACCTCCTGTCCTCGGTCTCGCAACAGCCGCGCCATCTCGTAGGCGACAAGGCCGCCGAACGAAAAGCCGCCGAGGCAATAGGGCCCATCCGGCTGATGGTGGCATAAATCCTCCACACAGTCGGCGGCAATTTCTTGCAGGTGCTCGTAACGTTTGGGCTGGCTAGATGCCTCGCGCGGTTGAAAACCGTACACGGGCTGCGCCACCCCGAGATTGCGCACCAGCGCCTGATATTGCAGGCACTCGCCCCCGACCGAATAGCAGAGATACAGCGGACAACTGTTGCCCAGCGGTTGCAACGGCAAAAGGTTGCCCGGCTTGTGCGGGTTTGACGTCATTGCCCCATCACGCTTGCCCGTGGTTTGGAATTGCCGGCGCGATTTTCCGGGGCCGGAATCACTCAGATTCTTTTGCGTGGCCCCGCTTTATGATAGTCCGTTGGCGTCGTGCGTGCGGGAGAAATGGGTCGCGCGGCCGCGGCTTGCCGCTGCGGCGTTTTGCTTTAGACTGTTTGCTGCCGACCGTGGCGACGGGTACTCCCCGAAGAAGGGTGCCCGGTGTACAAACGTGTATTCGGGCTCTCGAGCCACGAACCCGAACCACGTCAATCCAGTCGGATATTTGCGATCTTTCGAGGCTGTAGCTCAGTCGGTAGAGCAACGGACTTTTAATCCGTAGGTCTTGGGTTCGAGTCCCAACAGCCTCATTTCCTAAACCTCTTCGCTGTAACCATCTTCGGCGCCGAGCGCCTCGGTCCGTTGAACGGCGGGCGGCCGGGCCCCCAGCAAGGCTCGCTTCGGACGGAAATACGCACCTGCCGTCTACTGGATCAGGCAGTAACCTTCAGTGCCGCGTCCAGTCGTTTACAGAAGATGTCGCAAATCTGTTCGTTGTGCGCGAGGGATAGGTAGAGCTTGGTGCCCATGGGGTTGATAAAGATCCCTTGGCGGAAAAGCTCGAGCATGACCTTGCGGCCTCGGGCCCGGTCCCCCTGCTGCGAAGAGCGATAGTCGGTGACCGGCCAGTTCGAGAAGATCATTTGTGCCAAGGGGCCGTCGCCGATCGTTTGGGCCTCGATGTCGTGACGCTGGAGGACGGCCAAAATCTGTTCGCGGAGATAACGCCCCAGCGCGTGCAGGCGGGGATAGACTCCCTCTTGCCGTAGAACAGACAGGGCCGCCCGCGCGGCCGTGGCGGAAATCGGATTGCCGCCGAGTGTCGACGCCATCCACACATAGTCGTCGCGACCAAGACGATCTTCGCGCACTAGGTCCATAACATCGCGCCGCCCGCCGAAGGCGCCAATCGGATAGCCGCCCCCCAGCGCCTTGCCATAACCCACCAGGTCCGGCACGACGCCGTAATACTCCTGCGCGCCGCCATAGGCCATTCGAAAACCGGTAACGACCTCGTCGAAGATCAATAACGCTTGATGTTGATTGCACAGTTGTCGCAGTCCCGCCAGAAACCCTGGCCGTGGCGGAACGCACCGCTGCAATGGCTCGACGATGATTGCCGCCAAGCGATGGGCCGATGCGGTAACGATTCGCGCGGTCTGCTCGAGGTCGTTGAACGGCGCGACCAGTACGCTGTCGGCGACCAGCGGCGCGATGCCCGCACTGGTGGGATCGGGATGCGGAAAGTTGGAAGCCGCGGTGGGAAACAGGCTTGTCACGCCTACTTCGTTGGCGCCGTGATAGGCTCCCTCGAATTTGAGGATCATCGGCCGCTTCGTGAAGGCCCGGGCCAGCCGCTGGCAATACATCGTGGCCTCGGTACCCGAGGCACAGAACCGCACAGAGTCACAGGCCGGACTCAGCCGCACCAGCTCTTCGGCCAACAGCAAAGACTCTTCGGTCACGTAGGCAAAGTTCGCTCCCAGCGGAGCGCGCTGCTGCACCGCGTCGACCACTTCAGGCCGGGCATGACCCACCAGCGCCGAACCCCATCCCAACGAAAAGTCATAGAAGTGCCGATCCTGATCGTCCCACAACTCACAGCCCTGGCCGCGGCGAATGACAATCGCCAGCTCCGGCGGCAAGTTGAACTCACCATTTGAGCCGGCAGGGAAAACCGCGGCCGCACGTGACGCCAATCGAGACATAGCTGCGAAGCTCCGAAATTGGGCCGATCGAAAAGGAGCGCCCGAAATAGTCGTTTAGTTTTGATTACTCGAGTCTGAGTGAGACGAAGTTGGCATTGCCTTGCAAGAACTTTGCGATGTCGTGGCCGAAACGCGGATCGAACATGGCGCTGATATGTCCTCGCCTTGGGTAGAGTACGAGTTGGGCACCGGGGATCCCTCGCGCCGTTGCTCGAAACTGGTCGGGCGAGAACGCGCCATCATTCTCACCACCGATAACCAGCGTCGGCGCTGTGATCTCTGCAAGGCGGTTATTCACGTCAAAGCCGCACTCGGCATGAATCGTGGCCAGCATATCAGCAGGATCGAGATTACGCTCCAGCCATTCGTCGAGCCAGATTGCCAAAACCATCGGCCAGCGAAACAGTGATCGGGCTAATATCGGAGCGAGAACCCGGGCACCACTTTTCCCCTGCTCGATCAAGCTGCCGTACAAAGCGAGCTGCTGGCGCCCCCAGTCGCCAAGAGAGCTCGCGGCGCAGGCGACGATGAGACGGCGGACAACCTTTGGATGGTCGACGGCAAGCTGCAGGGCAATCGCTCCGCCTGTCGATACGCCCATGATATCAACCGACTCGGCAAAACGACTGCGCAACGCATTGGTATGCATCGTCGCGAGATTAGGCATCGTCAGTCCGGGCGGCAAATCCCGAGGACGATGTACGAGATAGACTGTTCGTCCCGTTATGCGTGCCAACCCTCGGTAGGCCCGGGCACGACGTGCTGCCATTTGTGTCGTCAGTGGTCTTGAGTCACGCGACAGACCGGGGAACAGCACGAGTGGCGGTCCCGAACCGACGACGAGCAGCGATATGTTGCCTGGCAATTCTTCCACGACAAAGGGCGGCGGATCGGCTTGGGGAAATGATCCGCCGTAACTTTCTCTGGCGGACGTCGTCGAAGTCATCATCTTGCGAGTCAGTGGCTTTCAGGCGTCATCGTGGTCCGATTGCCCTAATGTAGCGAAAGTCCGCTGATCTATCAGACAGAGAGTTTCGTGGCATCGCTCATCGATTCCTAACATCGCTGTGCAAAGCTCTGGAAAAGAATCACCACAAGGTCGCTCTTCCGGAGGCTGACGTTCGATGCCCAATGAACTGCGAGTAGGAGAGTTGTTCCCAACGCGAATCGTGACGACGACGCTCTCCGACGTGAACAATCGGCAACTCGTAAAGATTGTCTATGCCTTGCATGACACGGGCTGCAACATTATCGGGCCGCGCGTTCAGAGCGAGCAGACCCAGGGAAACTTTCTAGCCATCGACCATCCGGCCGTTGTTGCTCTGCGAAATGCCTTCGTGGGGATCATCACGGCCGTGACGGCGGGAGCGGACCATGTTCTGCAACTGGCGGGCTGGGCCAATATCTTGCGCAGTAGTGACCGTGATAAGGATCCCGGCCACAACCATCTGCCATTTCACTGGAGCGCGGTGTACTACCCGCAAGTTCCGCAGTTGAATGGGCGGGAAGGGAACTTGGTTTTCCACGATTCCAAGGACGTCTACGCACCATCGACGCCCATCACGGTCGCACCACACACGGGCCTTTTGATCCTGTTCCCGTCGTGGCTCAGGCATTCCGTGCTGCCGCTCACAGATGCCATAGAAGACCGGATATCGATCGCGCTGAATGCCATTTGCGGATTGTCACCAACAGCACCGAGGATGGCCCTACCTCACCAGCTCACGAAGCGACCTCCGGGAGACGATGTCGCGCAAGAAGTTGATCCGCTCGCGCCCGAGCATTTCCCCTACGCCGATTTGATCTAGTCCGGCATGTGAAAGTGACGTCGACGCGTGGCCGGCTCCATGCAGGAGTGCAGCGCGGCGACTTGCAAAGTACCAAGATCAGTTTTCCGGACTGCTGGCGTTAACAACTCGAGCGCCGGATCGCCGAAGACTACATAAAATAAGTCCCAGCGAGGGTCGATCGGTCGCCATTCGCATGTTGCACCGTTGATGTGTCCCAGGTTCGATTGAAAAGATCGCACCGACTGTAGTTGCTCAAAGTGCCGATATGCTGATCGGTTATGAATGCGCCTCGCGTCATGTAACTCGGAGCCGGTGGAAGACATTGCTGATGCATGGGGAGGTGTGATTAAGAGAGGGAATGCATTTCATTCCAGTCGCATGCCGCCCGACGGTGCCGTGATCGCCTCCCTACATAGCGGGGGATAGGCGTCGATTTGTCGCACCTATATGCGTTGCCGCGATTTTCAGGGCTCGATAGACTGCTGACTTCGAGCAGCACGTCATGATCGCCGTTTTTGCGGGAATTCGGCGGCCGCACCTTCTTTCGTGCGGCGACGGACTAAAATTACGTTGGGATTGCAGCGGTTGCATGCGCGGCCGATCGAGGATGCCAATGCGCGAAATCGTTCTGATCGGTGTCGGCGCGGATGCCAAAGCGGTGATTGCCGCCGCCACGCGAGCAGGCCTGCAGGTCCGTGCCGCTTATGACGATCAGAAATCGCGCGTCGGCAATTCTATCTTGGGCGTGCCGATCGTTGGGCCGCTCGGCGATGCAGAATCTGCCGGGCTTCCGGGCGTATTGGGACTAACGGATCCACTCGAGCGCAAGCGTGCCGTAGAACTGCTCGACATCTCGTGGGCGACGATCGTCCATCCGCAGGCTTTCATCCATCCTTCGAGTGTCCTTGGTCCCGGCACCGTGATCTTGGAGGGGGCCGTCGTTCAGCCGAGCGTGACTATTGGAAGTCACGTGCTGATCGGGGCGAACGTCACGGTATCGCACGATTGCGTCATCCAAGACTTCGTGTGCTTAGGTCCGGGAGTCGACCTTGCCGGAACGGTGTGTGTCGGCGAAGGGGCCTGTTTTCAGGTGGGCTCACTGGTCATGCCCAACATTCGGATTGGCAAATGGACGACGATCGGCCCCCGTTCGGCCGTGATTCGCGACGTGCCCGACCGGGTTGCGGTCGATGGGACGCCCGCCAGGCCAGCGAACGATCCACCACGCACCGGTGGTGGCAGTTATCCGATCGTCCCGCCCATCGTGTCGCTGCTGATCGGAACACTTTTTACGATGCTTGCCGCTGGCGTTGCACGGCGCAGCGCTTACTTCTCGCGATTGCGTCGCGTCGATTGAAGGCGAAGGCTGCGAGTCGCTTCACCTGCCGGCATGGACTATTTCGGCAGCAGAAAGCTCATGTGCATGGCCGAATGGTTCAGCATCAGCTTGTCCCATTCCTCGGGCGTTAGTTTTCCGAAGAAGCCATGCGGGCGACGTTGCGGGTCGTTCTTCCAGCGGCGCACGACCGTGCGCAGCGCATCGATCCCTGCGGCGTCATTCGCCGTGTCCGGCATCAAAACGACGGCATACTTCTGCGGCATCTTGAAGCCGGGCCGCATCGGACCGGCGATGGCCTTGTTCTTAAAGACGAGTCGCGCCACGGTGCGCATGGGCCATGACACGCGACCGGGGAATCCATCCAAGGCAGTAGCCATCGCTGCGGCCAGATGACTGGCGATCTTGCCGAGCGACCAATTTCCCAATTGCTGATAGCCGCCGGCGGCCAGTCGCTCGCAGTCGGCCAGCACTTCGTCGTGCGAACGGAATTGCACCTTGCGGCGGTTGCTCACGTGCGCAGTATCAACCGCGCTTGCTGCCAGAGTTGTCGCCATCGTAGGACCTCCTGAATGCCCGAAAGAAACAGGAAACCGTCCGCCACGCCGAATACGCCACGCTTGAAAGTATACCAATCGCGACGGCCGCCAGACAGCAAACGCCGCTACTGCGGCCCCGGTGCCACGTATTGTTTCAACCAGGCGAAGATCTGTTCGTGCCAGTACAGGCTGTTGGCTGGCTTTAGGACCCAATGCCCTTCGTCGGGGAAGTTGATCATCTTGGATGGCACGCCTAATCGCTGCAGCGTCGTGAATAATTGATGCCCTTCGCTGATCGGCACGCGGAAGTCGAGATCGTTGTGGATGACGAGCATCGGCGTCTTGAAATTCTGCGCAAATCGATGCGGCGAAAATTTCTCGTACGACTCGCGGTTCTTCCACGGAGCGCCGCCATGCTCGAACTCGTCGAACCACAGTTCGTCGGTGGTGGAGTACATTGCGTCGAAATTGAAAACGCCGCAATGCGTGATGAGCGTCTTGAACTTATCGGTGTGGCCGGCAAACCAATTCATCATGTAGCCGCCAAACGACGCTCCGGCCGACGCCATGCGATCGGTGTCGATGTAGGGCTGCTTCTCGAGGTAGGCAACGCCCGCCATCAAATCGTCAAAGCATTTTCCTCCCCAGTCGCCGCTGATCTCGTTGGTGTACTGCTGGCCAAAGCCGGTGCTGCCACGCGGATTCGGCAGCGCGATCACATACCCCTGCGCAGCCCAGACTTCGGGATTCCAGCGAAAGCTCCAGGTATCCTCCCAGGCGCCTTGAGGGCCGCCGTGAACCAGGTACACCAACGGCCATTTCTTCTTGGGATCGAAACCGGGCGGTTTCAGAATCCACATCTGCATCGGGGTGCCGCCGGCGCCTAGAACTTCGACACTTTCCGCCTTGGGCAAATCAAGTTGCGCGAGCAACTCGCCATTGGCGTGGCTGATGTCTTTCTTTTCACCGCGCGGATCGACCGCCAAGATTTCCGGTGGCTGCCGCATCGAGGCCGCCGTACAGGCCAGCGACTTGCCATCCGTCGAACGGCTCAACGAGGCGTACGACTGGCCGCCCAGAAACGGCGTAACCTTGCCGTCCGCCAACGCTACGCGCGAGATTGTGCTCATCCCGCGCTGGTCGGCTTGGAAGAACAGGCCCGCGCCGTCGGCTCCCCACAGGAATTGATCGACCGAGGAGTCGATCTTATCCGTGATGATTCGCGGCGGAGCAGTACCATTCTTGATCACGATTTCCCATTGGTCGGCCTCGAAGCCCGGCACCTTTTGTGCGCGATAGGCCAATTGCTTGCCATCTGGCGAATAGCGTGGGTAACTGTCGGCTGCCGGATTGGCCTCGGTTAAATTCTCAGGCGTCCCGCCGCCGACGGGCACGCGCCAGATGTCGTAATTCGTGCTCCACGCTTCGTCGCGCAGTGGCGGCGCCGTATAGACCAGGAACTTGTTGTCGGGGCTGAATGTGCAGTCGTCCCCTAAGGAAAATGTCGACGACGTCGGATACGCGTCGCGATCGCCAGGCGTGACGTCGCGCGGCTCGCCTCCCGCTGCCGGCATGATGAACAGATGCTGTCGTTTGTCCTCGACCCAGGAATCCCAATGACGATAGAAAAGCCGCGTGAAGGTGCGTGCCTTCACGGGATTCTTGGCGTTTTCCTCGGCTCGTTTCTTGTTAGCCGCGTTACTCTCGACGTAGGGCTTGTCCGAGAATTCCGGGTATACGGCCGAGACAAAGGCGATCTGTTTACCATCGGGAGAAAAGATGCCGGTCGAAGCTTCGGTTGCAATTGTGGTCAACTGCCGTGCTTCGCCACCAGCCAGGTCGATGATCCATAACTGGCTGTCGCCCGAGCGATTCGACTCAAAAAGTATGCTGCGCCCATCGGGGCTGAACCGCGGATGGCGATCTTTCTTGGTCGTGGTCGTTAGTTGCCGTGGCGTGCCGCTGGCGATGGGGGCTAGCCAGATCGTCGACGCGCTGGAATTGGCATCCAGATCGACGGTGCCCACGACGTAGGCCACCTGCTTGCCGTCCGGGCTGATCTGCGGATCCGACAGGCGCTTGAACTGAAACAGGTCGCGAACGCTGATCGGGCGTGGTTTAGTCTCGGCGTGGGCGAGGGTCTGTCCGCTCCAGGCGGTAACAGCAAGAATCGCGATCACTCCATAACTTCGAGGGCGCATAGCCGAGGCTCCTGCAGTTTCTTTGATGCGGCTCTTCGTTAGCGGTGCGGTCAGCCGTCGATGCTGATTGGACGACGGCGCGCTACATTCGTGCAGGTACGTTATACGCGCCGTGCGGGCGAATTCCAGACCATTGCCTGTGCACAAATCGCACAAGGCCAAAACAAATGGACAGTTACCGTAGGGAAACGGACCGAAGGCCGCGATTTCGGCCATGCCGCCAGAAATGGCGGCGAAAGAAGTCAAGCGCGGCGCTAGCCCGTCAGGACGGGCGAGCGCCGCGCTCGATGGCTCGTTCGCGCGAGAAGCGCGAGCGACTAGCGAGTTGGCGTATCGGGAGACTTGTTCGTCTTGCCGACGCCGCGCGCGTCTTTCGGATCCAGTTGGCTGGCGCGGAGGTTCTCGCGCTGGATCGCCTCGTACACCTCTTGCCGGTGTACGGGGATTTCCGTCGGGGCGCTGATCCCAAGCCGCACTTTATCGCCGCGTATATCAACGACGGTGATCACGATGTTATCACCGATCATGATGCTTTCGTCGCGTTGTCTCGACAGCACTAACACCAGTGGCTCCTTCCTTCGACTCGATCGATCGCGGATCGGGGGTGGCAGCCCGCTCTCGCGTCGTCGTCCGGCAAAGGTCCTTATTTTGTTTCCCTGCGCCTAACCGACGGTCCGCTAGCCAGGCGGAATCCCAGGGATCCCGCGGCCGGCGGTCGCCGCGTCAGTTGCCCGTTGTGCGTTTATCGATCGTCAGCGAATCCGGCGTGTTGGTGCGCGGTGACAGTACCGCGGCTCGACCGGGTCGAGCAGTACGCCAGGCAGCGCGGACAACTCCGCATTCCTTAGGCGGTCTTTCGCAATGCAGTCGCGGTCAACTCGTATTGCAGCGGCATTTCGCCGTTGGCGATCACTTGTCGACCGACGCGCTTTTCCAGATTCATCAGGATCGGCGCTTTCAGGTTAAGCGTGATGCCGCGCTCGTTCTTGGACATGATTGTCAGCACTTGGGCGTCTTCCGGCCGAGCGAGGTCCAGTGTCGCCAGTTCGCGACGGAACACGCGCAGCTGATAGTCAGGCACGAACCGCCGCGGACTCACCACGGCTAGCGCTACGCTTGCGCGCGTCGTGCTCTGTAGCCAACCGATCGCTTCGTTCTGTGCGTCGGCCAGCAAAACCCAGGAGCGACAATCGTCCAGTCCGAGCATCCCTTCCGGAAAGCGGATGAGATCCTCGGCGTGAACTTCAACGTTGGCAAAACGAGTCGTCCGAACTTGCATCGCACACCCTCCATGGAATTCGTGCATCCAGCTTTCTCTCACGTGCGAGAGAAAACGCACATAGCAGAGATCGGCCGTGCCAGCACTGGGAACCAGGAAAACTGGCGGCGCCTGTTCAGATGATTCGATTTGGGAAACCTTGGCAAACGCGCATAGCGAGTTTGCGGCGCGTGCCGGGCGGCTGACGGAATAATCGTTGCCGTCGGAATTGATGATTGATCGAGCCGAGCGAGACGCCCAAGCCGTTTGGGGCTACGAGCTTTTCGTTCGATCCGGCGAGTGTCGAGGCTTGTCGCCCAAGTCGATCAACAAGCCAACGACCGCACCGATCACGACCGGCGCTAGCGCCCACACCATAATGAACGTCGTCTCATCGCTGGAAATAGCGGGCAGAAGAAGCAACGTGCTGAGCAGGCCAATCAGAGTTCCGGCGAGTACTTTCGGTACCTTCATCGCAACATTATAGGATCCGGCACCATTCCGGGCGTCGTCGGCATTTCGGTCCAAACCTTTCTTCCCGGCTGGCCGGTGCCTAGAATGCCGACTTGGCCCGGCGCAGCTGAACCAGTAAGCGAACCATTGCACGTCAGTTCTGCGCCGTTTTTAACCCTGGTTGATCCCTCGACTGGAATCGTTAATTCCCGGAGCCCTGTCCGATGCTGTCCGCCCGCAGTCGCCTGTCTGTGATGATGTTCCTGCAGTATTTCGTGTGGGGCAGTTGGGCCGTGTCGGCCGGCGGGTACATGGGCAAAACGTTGCAGTTCGACGGGCCCAGTATCGGGCTGATCTATTCCACCACGGCTATTGGTGCGATTTTCGCGCCGCTGTTCGTCGGCTACATCGCTGACCGTTTCTTTGCCACGGAACGCATCCTGGCGACGCTGCATATTGTGGGTGGCGCCCTGTTGGTGGGCGCGAGCTATCAAACGCGGGTGCAACCGCTGTTTCAGATCATGGTCGGTTACGCACTGTGCTATATGCCGACCCTGGCACTCACGAATTCGATTTCGATGGCCAATATCGGCGACCCGGAAAAAGAGTTTCCGCGGATTCGTGTCTTTGGCACCCTTGGTTGGATCGCGGCTGGTTTGATCGTCGGAATATTGATGGGAGAAGAGAGCAGCGCATTCTTCAAAATGGCTGGCGGCGCTTCGGTCGTCTTAGGGGTATTCTGCCTGGCGCTGCCGCACACGCCCCCTCGCGGGGCATCCGGCGGTGACGCCCTGGGGCTTGGGGCCATCAAGCTGTTCAAGGAGCCCTCGTTCACCGTTTTTGCAATCTGTTCGTTTTTGATCTGCATCCCGCTGGCTTTCTACTACGGCTTTGCCAACACCTTCCTCGTCGAGACAGATCGGCCCGCCCCGACGGCGCTGCAAACGCTCGGCCAGATTTCTGAAGTCTTCTTCATGGCCGCTATGCCTTGGTTCATCGTCCGTTTGGGCGTGAAGTACATGCTGCTGGTGGGCATGGGGGCCTGGGTGGTGCGCTACCTGTGCTTCTCGACGCTCGACTTTTCACTCTTGCTCGTGGGCCTGGTGCTGCACGGGATCTGCTATGACTTCTTCTTCGTGGCCAGCCAGATTTACGTCGATAAGAAGGCGCCGCGCGACATGCGTGCCAGCGCTCAGAGCCTGATTGCGTTTATCACGCTGGGGCTGGGAATGTTCGTCGGCTCGAACGTCAGCGGCTGGATCGTGAACCAGTATCCGGAATTGAAAATCGAGGCCACCTCGCGCGACGGCCAGGTGATTGCCGCGGCCTCGTTGCCGAATTGGGCTGCTACCGAGTCGCAGGACTCGGCCTGGAAGTATCTCGACCTGAAGAGCACGGTCCGCGGACTGCTATTCGACGAGAAACAAGAAGCCTCGAAGCACGGGCCGGACTTTGCCGCGGTCAACGATACGAACGGCGACGGGAAACTGCAGGTTGCCGAGATTCCCGATCAATGGATCGAGCGTCCGAATGTCGACGATCCGAACCTGGATGTGACCTATTCCGGCACCGCCCTGCGGGCCGCTTTCGCCCAGCTTGATCCAAACTCTGAAGGGGTGATTACGCGGGCTCAATGGCGCGCCGCGCAGGCGCACGATTGGTCCAAGATCTGGATCTGGCCCGCCCTGATGGCCGGAGTGACCTGCCTGCTGTTCTGGATTGGATTCCACGATCGGGTGCAAGCGGTCGATTAACGATCAGCACCTCGTCTGGTCAGATTCGTGGTGAGAGCGGCATAATTGAGTCGTCGCGGCGGGGATATCGCGACCCGAGAGGCTTCACCAGGAACTTTGCATGTTGTGCTGCGCGCCCGAATTTCGCTCGCTGCTGGAGGACTTTAATCCGGCAGCACTCGAGCACCACGCCGGTTCGATCATGGGATTGTGGCCGGACAACACACTGGCCTACATGAACCCGGCCTGGTTTCTGTTCTCTCAAGATAACGGCGGCGAGCCCGATGTCTCAATGCGCTGGGAATTGGGAGCGTCGATCAGTTCGGCAATCGGGCGCGTGCTACTACCGTTTTATATGATCGTTTTTGCCGAGTGCCGCCGCGCCGGAAGGCCTTGGGAGCACGCGTACGAATGCTCGAGCCCTGAAATGTTCCGGCAGTTTCACATGCGCGTCTTGCCGCTTAGCCGCAACGGCGAGCTGTTGATCGTTAACTCGTTGCACGTCGAACGCCCGCATGACCCGAGCAACGTATCGCCTGACTGCGAAGAATCCGCGTACCGCGACGAGCGCAACCAGTTGCGCAATTGCGTTAACTGTCGGCGTTTCCGCCACGCGGTCGATCAGGACCGCTGGGACTGGATCCCCGCCTGGATCGAACACCCCAGGGAACAAGTGTTCGATGCGCTGTGCCCGATTTGCGCTGACTATTACCTCTCGGGTGATCGTCAACCGCCGCGGTCTTAGTAACCGAGTTAGCAGGCCCGCGCTGATGTTGCGGGTATTTATCCCGCGACGCGCAGTGGCGGGCGGCGGCGAATTTTCTCGGACTCGGCCGCGATGTGGCGCAGATAGTCGCCATAGCTGTTCTTCAGCGGATGTGCCAAGGCCAGTAGCTCTTCGGCGGTGATGAAGCCCATGTAGTGGGCGACTTCTTCGAGGCAAGCGATTTTCAGCCCTTGCCGCTGCTCGACGGTTTCGATGAAGTTCGCGGCCTGGATTAACGATTCATGCGTGCCGGTGTCGAGCCAGGCGAATCCGCGGCCGAAACACTCGACGTGCAGCGACCGATCGGCCAGGTAGGCGCGGTTAACGTCCGTGATTTCCAATTCTCCCCGCGCCGACGGTTTAAGCTGCGCCGCGATGTCGACGACCTGGTTGTCGTAGAAATACAAACCGGTCACTGCCATATTCGAGCGCGGCCGGGCTGGCTTCTCTTCCAGAGATAGTGCCTTGCCCGTTGCATCCAGTTCCACGACGCCGTAGCGTTCCGGATCGCGCACCTGGTACGCAAATACCGTCGCACCATGTGCGCGCCCCGTGGCGCGGGCCAGCATGCTTTGGAAACCGTGACCGTAGAAAATGTTATCGCCCAGGACCAGCGACACGTTATCATCGCCGATGAATTCACGGCCGATGATAAAAGCCTGCGCCAATCCCTCGGGCTTGGGCTGCACGGCATATCGAATGTCGATACCCAGCCGGCTGCCGTCCCCCAGCAGCCGTTCGAAATTGCCGATGTCCTCGGGCGTCGAGATCAGCAGAACCTCGCGAATGCCGGCCAGCATCAGCACCGACAGCGGGTAATAGATCATCGGCTTGTCGTAGACGGGCAGCAATTGCTTGCTGACGGCCATCGTCACCGGATAGAGCCGGGTTCCCGAACCGCCAGCCAGGATGATGCCTTTGGGGCAGCGTGATGTGTGCATTTTCAGGCGCTCGCGCGAAGAAGACCGAGGCGTTGACGACGATAGGATCCACTCGTGACACGTTCGACCCAGGTGCGATTGGCCAGATACCAATCGACGGTCAGGGCCAGTCCGGATTCGAAATCTTGTTGTGGCCGCCACCCCAGGTCGCGACGAATCTTGGTGGCGTCGATCGCATAGCGGCGATCATGTCCGGGGCGATCGGCCACATGCGTGATCAGTGACCGGCAAGGTGTGTGCGGTAGCTTGGGAAGCAAGCGATCGATGAGCGTGCAGATTTCGTCGACGATCGTCAGGTTTGCCCGTTCGCAATCGCCGCCGATGTTATAGGTTTCGCCAGGGGGCGCTTTCGCCAGCACGCAGCGAATGGCCCGGCAATGATCCTCGACAAACAGCCAATCGCGAATCTGTTGGCCGTCGCCGTAGACCGGCAGCGCCTTGCCTTCGATGGCGTTGAGGATCATGAGCGGGATCAGCTTCTCGGGAAACTGATACGGTCCGTAGTTGTTCGAGCAGTTCGTGATTAACGTCGGCAGCCCATACGTGTGATGATAGGCGCGGACGAAATGATCGCAGGCCGCCTTGCTGGCCGAGTAGGGGGAATTCGGCGAATAGGGCGTCGACTCGGTGAATTGCCCGGTGCGCCCTAGCGAACCGTAGACTTCGTCGGTCGAGACCTGCAAGAAGCGAAATCGCGTGCGCTCGCGAGGCGGCAAGGCATTCCAATAGGTTCGCGCCGCATCCAATAGTTGAAACGTGCCCACGACGTTCGTCTGCACGAATTCGGCCGGACCGTCGATCGAACGATCGACGTGTGACTCGGCGGCGAAATTCACGATCGCCCGCGGGCGATGCTCTTCGAGCAGTCGCGTCACTAACTCGCGATCGTTAATGTCCCCCTCGACAAAGGTGTGTCGCGCATGGCTGGCCACGGATTCGAGCGAGTCGAGATTGCCGGCGTACGTGAGTTTATCGAGATTGACGACGTGATCGGAGTCTTCGCTCAACCATTGTCGAACGAAGCAACTGCCGATGAAGCCTGCGCCGCCTGTGACAAGAACCGTCGCCATCGGTGTTGATCCTGCCGGGCCGGCCGGCCGTCCATGGTTCGCTAACCGGGTCAATGCCTTGCCGGCTATTGCGCGACGTTGCGCGCGATGACTGAGCCGGCAAAGTTAAATGCGGGGCAACTTTATATCAGCGAAATCAGAAACATTACAAGATCGTTGGGCGGCCATGACTTCGAAGTTTGGCGCATCGTTGCCAGCACAGCAGCGCGCCGAAAATTGCTCTGGACGCTGCTGGCAGGTTTTGTCAGAAAGACGCCGCGCTTTCGCTTTCACCGTGGCGCCGCTTCACCCCGCTTTGCTAGCACGCATGAAAACCCAATCGACCGACCTTCCCGGAGTGCTGTTGATCGAACCTCGCACGTTTCGTGATACGCGAGGCTTCTTTCTCGAAACCTGGAATCAGGATCGATATCAAGAGCTGGGACTGCCGGGCGCGATGGTTCAGGACAATTTGTCCTGGTCGCGGCGCGGTGTGTTGCGCGGCATGCACCTGCAATATCCGGCCAGCCAGGGAAAGTTGGTTTACGCCCTGGCCGGCCAAATCTATGACGTCGTCGCGGACGTACGCGTTGGTTCGCCAACCTTCGGGCGCTGGGTCGCATACGACCTGTCACTGGAAAACGGGCGGCAGATATACGTTCCTCCCGGCTTTGCTCACGGTTTTTGTGTCATGTCGGCGACGGCGCTCGTGGCTTACAAATGCAGCGATCTGTATCGACCGGAATGTGAAGTGGGTGTGATCTGGAACGATCCGCAACTGGCGATCGACTGGCCGTTGTCGCTGCCAATACTTTCGGATAAGGATGCACGGCTACCACGCCTCGCGGACCTGTCGACCGAGAGCCTGCCACCGTACGCGGAGTTCGTCACAGTGTCGCGCACATCTGAAATCTGTTCGCAAGCCGCCTGACCCGTCACATCTCGCAGGCGAGTTCCGTCTTCGATCGCAAAAATTACCGCAAGTCGTTGGCGCTGGCAGCCTGCCACGAGCGCGCACATCAATCGTTAATCGTTGCCCCTCATCGTCGCGGGTGGAGACCCTCTTACGTGACAGGATACGTGACAGAAATCTGGCGATTGCGGCACTTCTGGCTGGCGCTGGTGCGCGTCGACCTGCGGCGCTGTTATCGGCACTCGATACTGGGGCTTGGTTGGTCGCTGTTGCTTCCGCTGTCGATGACAGTCGTCCTATGCACGGTGTTCGCCAAACTTTTCAATGTCGAAATTCGCACGTTCGCCCCCTATCTGCTGGCGGGGCTAACGGCGTGGAACTTTTTAACGTCGGTCATGACGCAGGGCTGTCAGTCGTTTCTGCAAGGTGAGTCGTATATCCGGCAGCATCCGGCCCCGCTCGCGATTTACCCGTTGCGCACGACGCTGGGGGCGAGCATTCACCTACTGGCAGGGCTGGTCGTCGTGCTGGGGCTTTCCTGGTGCTTGAACGGATTCGGGAATATTCCGGTACTCATCAGCCTAGTGCCGACGCTGGCGCTGTTTTTTATCCTTGCCTGGTCGTTGGCCGTGTGCATGGGCGTGTTGAACGTGTTGTTTCAAGACATTCAACATCTGATTCAAGTGCTGCTGCAAGTCGTGTTCTATGTTACGCCGATCATGTATCCGGCCAACGTATTGCGTGAGCGTGGCCTGAACTGGGTGCTGGTGTTCAACCCGATCTCAGCCTATTTAGAGCTGATTCGCGCCCCGTTGATTCACGCCGAGTTGCCCCCCGTGTCGGCGTATGCCGCGGCATTATTAACGGCGGCCGTGGCTGCCGGAGTGGCATGCCTGCTGTTGCTGCGATTCGAACGGAAGATGATCTTTTACCTGTAATCGCGGAAGTTCGCTTTGTGCCGCTTCCCAAGAACATGTTCCGACGTACTTCCTTGTCAGCACTGACAAACGAGCCCGAACTTCTATGACCTTGATTTCGCTGCAAGACGTCAGCCTGCAATTCGTCGTGCGGCAGCACGGGCGAATCAGCTTCAAGGAGTATCTTCTGCGCGGCATGTTTCGCCGCCAGGCGTCGTCGCAGTTCCTGGTCAAGGCGCTGAACAATATCAACCTCTCGATTGCCGAAGGAGAACGTGTCGGCATCATCGGCCATAACGGCGCCGGCAAAAGTACCATGTTGAAGCTGATGGCCGGCGTTTATCCTCCCACGGCCGGCACGCGCACCGTGAAGGGGCATGTCAGCTCGTTGTTCGATATCGCGCTGGGATTCGAGATGGACGCGACGGGCTGGGACAACATCAAGTATCGCGGCTATTTGCTGGGAGAAACGCCGAAGTCGATCCGCGCCAAGATGCAGCCGATTGCCGAGTTCAGCGAACTGGGTCGTTTTCTCGATGTGCCGGTGCGCTATTACTCGGCCGGCATGCTGGTGCGATTGGCATTTTCGATTTCAACGTCGATCGAACCCGATATCTTGATCGTCGACGAAGTGCTCAGCGCAGGCGACATGGAATTCCAGGCCAAGGCCCGCGCGCGGATGAAAGCATTGATAGCAAGCGCCCGGGCCGTGGTGATCGTAAGCCACGACATGTCCTCTTTGGCGCAGTTGTGCGATCGCGTCTTGTGGCTCGACCATGGCACGATTCGCTTGGCAGGACCAACGGCGCAGGTGATCGCCGCCTATACCGAGCAAGCGACCCAGGCAGCGCTGACGCAAGCCGCGTGAGCGCGCGTGGTTTCACGCGATCATCCCGTGACCGCTACTCCGATAGGCCCGCTATGCCGAATGGCATAGTCTTGATCGCGGCTACTGGTCTTTTTCCAAATCCAAAGTCGAGCTATCTTTGCGCGAACGTCAGAAGGCAGTTCGGGGAACGTGAGCGCATTCGCGCAAGCGGCCGAGACGGACCGGGGCACGGTACCACGATGGGCTCATGGGAGCTCGTCCTTGCCCGAGCGCTACTGTGACGTATTCACGCGAACATCGAACCTTGGCGAGCGCCATCTCGTCGGACGGCACCGGCATTTTGCCGCGATCCGCATGGCGCGCCTCGACGACGACCGGACATCGTGCCTCGCGGCCCGATTTCTCTCCGGCACGGGGCGTCGCAGTTCGTCGGTTTTTCGTTCCGAATTCGTTCGCATTCACTCGCGCATGGCTGTCTGAGCAGGTCCGTTCGTTTTTGCCAGATATCGAACAGGCCTCGGCCAGGAGTCGGCGTCGATGAATCAGTGTGTCGTTGTGTTGGGGATGCATCGCAGTGGTACGTCTTGTGCTACGCGCATCCTGCACCGTTTGGGCGTTTACCTGGGAGAGAATTTCTGTACCGAGCCGATGCCCAGTAATTTGACGGGTCACTGGGAAGCGCGCGACGTAGTTGCCATCAACGATCAAATTCTGGCGCACAGCGGCGGAAGCTGGAGCAACGTTCCGGACCAGTTGACCTGGAACACTGAGTGCGATCAGCAGATCAAGCGCACGCTGGCGCAATTCGCGACGCGGCCGATTTACGGCTGGAAGGATCCGCGTACGACGATCACCTTTCCGGCTTGGACGCAGCACTTGCCCGCGTATGCGCTGCTGGCCACGATTCGGCATCCCTTTGCGGTGGCTCAGAGCCTCGCGGTGCGCGACGGACTGGATATCGCCGCCGGACTCCGGCTATGGACGGTGTACAATCGGCATCTGCTCCAGCACATCTCGCAAGAGCGTGAGGTCTTCTGGTTTCCGTACGACGAGCCTGCGCTAGTTCTGACAGCGCACCTGCGACGCTTGTGCGCCCATTTGCAGTTGCCATTTGGCGATGACGCGACGGACGCGGTGAATCCCTATCTGCGTCACAGTCGTGAAGGCGATGATCCTGCCGCTGGTGAAGCCCTGGCCCTGTACGAGGAACTACTCGGTCGCTCGCGCGCCTCGTTAAACACTGCGGCGGCCTCGAACGTGGATGCAGCGTGCAATGCGCTCCCGGGGCAGGCGAATGCTTCCCCCGATTTGGTGCGAGCTCGCGAGCGAAGCCTGCGCGAGGTCCTATCCAATTTGAGTGCCGCCCAGCAGATGCACATGCGGCGCATGCAGGAAATCGATCGCGTTGCGGTTGATCAGATCGCACGTATTGCCGCGTTAGAAGATCGCCTGACGCGCTCAATTGAGTACAGCACGGCCATCGAGGAACGCCTGTTGCGCGTCGAGGCCGGGCTGCCCGGCAACGTTTTGCGGCGATGGCTTGGGCATATTCCCGGATTTCGCGCCGGCTATCAATTCGTGCGCGGCGTTTTCGAAACGAACCGCGTGCGTTTCACGTCTCGGTTGCCGGACGAGCACGAGGACCTCGAAGCCGACGGGCATCGTGCCAAAGCGTGCGCCTAGCTCGGCCGTGGGATGCTAACGCCGGTTGGCAGCGATTTGCGCCGACGTTTCGACCGATTTCAGGGCTTGCGGCGGCATTTGGCCAAAATACCAGGCCGGCGCCGTAGGATGCGCGAAGTTCTTGCCGCGCAACCGCACATACTCGTCATGAAAAACTTGCCAGGGAGACTCGCGTGCGTTCGTGGCGACGCCACCATGCACCTGGTGAAAAGTTCCTTCTCCCAGCAAGACAATGAGTTGGCTGGCAGGCAGCTCGCAAGCGCGGACATAAGTGTCGAGATTCACTAGTCCGCCTCCGGCCGAGGCGAACCCTTCGTCGAAGCCTCGGAGCTCGCGCCATAACGGCGCGTGCAAAAAGAGCGCGTTTGATTCCGAAACCGGCTGAAACCAGCCCGCCGCTGATGACCCGGCGAATACGCCGATATCGAATAGTCGGTAACCGTCCTCATACCAGTGAGCGCTCTCGAGCAGATCGTCCTCAATGCTTTGGTTGTATCCTTTGGCAACGCTTTGCATCTGCACTTCGGGCCCGAGATGAAAACCGAACGACGCAATCACAGGGCGTACGCACAGATTCGCCGCCGAAAGCGCGTTGGCCAACAGGCCTGGCGTGGCCATCCGCGCGCCATCGATCATAACGCCGATCAACTCGCCCCGGGCCTGGGCAATGGCTTCGTTGATGGCCGAGGCTGGCGACATCCGCGGTTTCCTGATCGTCAGCGTGCGGATATTTGCTCCCCACCCCGTGCAAGTGCGTTCGTCGAACGGCGGGGAAGAACCGTTGTCGACGACCAGTATTTCATAATCGTCAGCGGAAAGTCGCCGCTGCATCTGGGGCGATAACGAACGAATCGTCCGAGGAAGCTCGCGCGCCATGTTGTAGGCGACGACGATCACGGACAAACGGTAGCGCGACATCGATTACCTTTCTGACCGTCTTTACGTCAGCAACTTCACCGCCACGACGGCAGCACGCTTTGCATCGCCTTTGCAGGCTCAACAGCTTGCCGATTGTTGCGCACCTGAGTGAGTAACTCAGCGATGCGGTGGTCATCCGGATTCCAGGCCCCCTGTCGGTCAATCACGTCAGCCGGCACGGTACCGTCGGCCTTTGCGACGAATTCGTCGACGATCGAGTCGTAGTGCTCTGTTAATTCGCTCCGGTGCTGATCCAAGCCCAGCACCAGCAACATACCGGTGGGCCAGGTATCGAGCGGAATCAGCACCAGATCCGGTCGGAACTGCCGCAAACAACCGGCAATCTTCCAGATATCGCCGGTCCAGACGCGCGTCGCACGATCTCGCTGTGCTTGTCGGGGGTGGGCGGGAAACACATCGTCGAACACCACGACGGTCGCGGCGTGAGAGCGCCGTTCGATATTGATAAAGTCGCGCAGCGCAAACTCGAACAAGTGCAGGCCGTCGATAAACGCCAGATCGATCGGTTGTTGCAGCAACTCATCGGCGCGGCCGGCAAAGAATTGATCGCTTGTTTCCTGGATAACGGTGAACTGTGGTCCAAGGGTCGTGCCAATTTCGGGTGCCGGATCCACGCCCACGGCTTTGCCTGTCGCCAGCACCAGGCTGTTGCCGTGCCGGATGCCAATCTCGAGGTACAGCCGGGGCATAAGCGTGACATGCAGGTGGCGGAGGAACTCCAAATGCGTCTGCGATCCGCGTGTCGCTTCGACCTCGGCGGGGGCGTCGAACTGTGTAACGCCCAACTGTGGCGTGCCCGTGAGAGCAGCCTCATGCGGCACGTTAACGGCCATGGGTTGTTGAGGAGATTGCGGTTGCTTCCGTTTGGCGTGTGACGCGGGATTCATGATTCGGGAAGCTCGGCGCTTGGGGCAATATTCGCTCGACCCGCCGTGGCATCCCGAACTGACCACCGGCAACTGTCAGCCAAACGTAATGCTTCACATAAAAATTGGCAACCGTCGGTACGCGTTCAATTACCGGTAGCGCCAATGTAGCGTGCAGCGATCGCCACCAAGGCTTGCCGACGTTCAGGATGCTAGCACCACGGTGCGAATCCCGTGTTGACCTCGTCAACGAGGATGGGCTACAAACTTGCGGCGTTTGGCTGGCCGAGAGGCACTGCTAGCACCTGAATCGCGCCATGAATCTGGCGACGATCGTCGAGTTGGCGGCAAAGATCGAACGCCCAAACATGCGGTAATCAGGCGGTTACTAGTGGGCAGACCGTCGAAGTCCGCGACGAGCCAGTCGGTGGCAATCACTCGACGCAACGAGTGTTGCCGCAGACCGATGCCGGAACGCGGTGCGACGATTTGTGAGGGGGATGCAGTGCAACCGACGACAAACAACGAACGATCCTCCCACGATTTCTCGTCGCGGCGCGTGCCTCCACCACCGGCGCCACGATCGTTCGAATTACGAGCGAGCATCCGCCGGCTGCGCGATTGGCTTTTGCCACATGGCTCGGAACGACGCGAGCGATTCAAGAAATATCGCGACACGGCGCTGCGTGGTTGGCGAAAGTTTCGTCAGGGAACTGCCAGCGAAGTTGCGAATCGTGAAATCCTTTCTGTCATGGAAAGCCCGCTCAGCCAACTGTCGGGAAGCAGCCTAAGGCTGGTCCTGTTTCTCGCTGGCGGTGGCGTGGGCGAATCGCTGCGCTATCGCGTCCAGAACGTCATCGAAGGGCTGCACGGCGAAGGGATCGTCGGCAAATGGTTTGACGCGTCGCATCCGATCAAGCTGGATGTCGTCGCACTGG
>DASYDW010000023.1 GCA_036499395.1 Pirellulales bacterium | reverse complement strand
TGCGATCGCGGCGGTCTCCTCAGGCGTAGCTCCGATGTCCTTGAGGATGCTCTCGATGCTGTCGCCCTTCTTCATCGTGACCGAGCGCTCGTTCCACGAATTGCCGCCGGTGACCTGGGCACCGGTCTTGGGCAGCAACGTGATGTTCTCGGGCACGATGCGTGTTTCGAAGCCGGCATAGGGATCGGGCGTGCCGTCGGCGGCATAGGCGAGCGGAGCGCCGCTGCCGGGAAGACTGGCGACCTGAAGGCGGTTCTGCCCGGCACCGCCGTTCCAGTTTGCGGTGTCGCGCACGCGCGCGATGATGTCGTCGATCGGCAACGCGGCGGCGAGTTTGACCTTGGGCAGGATGCCCGCGAGATCGCGCGTCACGTAGGAGACTTCGGCATCGGGCTCCACGCCCGGCTGATCGTCGGTCGGCACGCCATCTTCGCCGGCCTGCGCCAGAAGCTTCTGCGCGTTGAATGCCGGCACGCTCGATGCGTACTCGGTGCCGGTCATCGTCAAGTTCGCCGACACGCGCACGTACGGGCGCACGCGGACCACTTCGCGGTCGCCGACCTTGACGTTCTGCGTCACGCGGATCTGCTGGCGCGATCCGCCGGACTCGTTCGACGCGACGAGGCGGTCGCTCTTGCGGTTGAGCGCCAGTTTGTCGCCAATCGCGCCGATGGCGCCGCGCAGCGTGTTTTCAATGCGTTCGGGAACGGTTGCGAAATTGGTTTCGCCGTCGAGCGACGCAAAAACGGCGCCGCCCATGAGAGCCGCGCCGCAAACGCCAGTGAGAATTGTGCCGGAGAACCACTGCACCGAGATACGGCGGCGATCGATCATGCCGCCGGTGCCACCATCCACCGAAAGCGGTGGCTCGTTGCCGAGATCGACGGCCGCGTCGAGTCTGTGTCGGTTGCGCGGCCTGCTCGGTTCCAACGATCGTCCCCCTCAACTCAGTTGGCGTGTATTCGTCGCACCAGGGTCGCACCGGAAGCGGTCGCAAAATGCTCGAAACCCAGTCGTCCGACAACGGTCGAATCGGGCGTAAAGCACGATGCCGTGCCGCCCGCGCTTCGGTCAAATGCCGGAGACGGATGAGCGGCTGGATCGATTGCGGCGCTTGGCGGGGCTCCCCTTGCTACCCGAATGGTACGGCAAGAACGCCCGGGGAATGTGGCTCAAGTGCGGCACCCTGCACAGACCGAAATGCGTTAAGAAATGGCTTAGACGTTGAGATCGCGAAGGATTGCTGCAGCGCGCCAAACCGAAAGTTTGGTAGTTGACAATGCCCGGTACCGGCACATATAACCTCCCTCATACGGCGCGCCGTCCGCTAACGGCGTGATGACGCGCCTTTGAAGCTCCTCACTTATGTGTGGGACCAAATCTCCGAAGAAGTGGTCGGAGGTTTTTGCTTCGTCGGCTTCCTGGCCAGCCAGGGAGTGGAAACTGCAAGGTTTCCGGGCTGTTTGACAGGTGAATCAGAAGAAAGAGAAACGTGGACGGCGGAGTCCTTGCGGACCGCTTCCTCGAACGGAGAAGGTTTGGGCCTCACGGCTTGGGCTTTTTCCCGGAAGAGGGCGGTCACTGGAAGAGACTTGGCGGTCAACGTTTAAGGTACATCGCACCGGTCGTTTGTGTTTTCGGGTGCAAGCCCGAGAGCAAATTCGGTCGGAGTGGTGGACCTCGTCAAAACGTGTGATCTGCCAGAATCAATCTCATCCAACTTGAGAGTTTGATCCTGGCTCAGAGCGAACGCTGGCGGCAGGCCTAACACATGCAAGTCGAGCGCCCAGCAATGGGAGCGGCAGACGGGATAGTAACACGTGGGAACGTACCTTTCAGTTCGGAACAACCAAGGGAAACTTTGGCTAATACCGAATACGTCCGTAAGGAGAAAGATTTATCGCTGAAAGATCGGCCCGCGTCTGATTAGCTAGTTGGTGGGGTAATGGCCCACCAAGGCGACGATCAGTAGCTGGTCTGAGAGGATGATCAGCATCACTGGGACTGAGACACGGCCCAGACTCCTACGGGAGGCAGCAGTGGGGAATATTGGACAATGGGCGCAAGCCTGATCCAGCCATGCCGCGTGGAT
>DASYDW010000022.1 GCA_036499395.1 Pirellulales bacterium | reverse complement strand
CCACTTGCCCAGGCGTTTGATCTGCTTGACGATCGCCCCGGGGCTGATCGACAACCCGGGAAGATGTTTGAACAAACGCGTGATCTGCCGGAAGGGAAGCCGGTAACAGACGCGCATCACCGCCGCCGTCGCCAACGCATTACCGAGCACGTTGTCCACGAAGTTACGCAGCACTACCCAGACCAACTTTCTAGGCTTACAGCAGCTCTGGCCGAAAAGCACATCGAAGAAATCATCATCACCGAGCTGCCCGAACTACAACTCATGGCGGAGCTCCACTTGGGCGACGGGCGGTCACGACTCGGCATCGGCGAATGCTCCGCTATCGCCTTCGCAATCAAGAGGGGTTACGCTCTGGGCATTGATGACCGAGCCGCCGCAAAAGCGGCGAAGAGAATCGCCCCAGCACTTGAGGTCCGAACGACCCAAGAGATGATGGTCTCACTCATCCAACTCAGTGCTATCGATGTGGTCCGTGCGGACGCCATCAAGGAGACATGGGAGAAGGACTACCGCTTTCGACTCAAGATCGCGAGCTTCTCTGAGCTCCTGTAACCGGTCGGACTCTCCGCCCACCAAGCAGCCAACCACAGCTTCGTCCCCCATAAGTCATACGTCACCCCAGACCCTCCATATCTATCGTTGTTTACTTATTCGGGGGAGGTCGAACGATGTTCAAAGAGAAACTTGCTACCGCCATTACTGGCCTCAAAAACCGTAGCTGGCTGATGTAATCAGAACTTCCTGCACTTCCAAGGGTTTACGGCCTCGGACGGACGCAACATATGATACACATGTAACACCTGTTCGCCAGAAAATTGTGTACAGTTTTGTGTACATTTTCGGGATCAATTCTTCGCGGAACCTTTGACATAAATTCCCCGACGAACGTCGCTATCGTTATTATAATCTTCTATACGGCGATCTCCCCCATCGCGACTAAAGGGGCGATGGCGAAGAGGGACCGGCCGCCGCACGACATGGCCACGGACACAAAGCGTGTGAATCGTGGCCAAGGGATGACGTTTTGCCCGATGCGGCGCGACGATCGGGAACGGCGGAAAGGCAGTCCAATACGCTAATCGACGTCTCCGGCATGGCTTGGTCCTCCTTGACCTGCCACTTCTATCGATTATCGACACGGAAGTACTGAAAGGCACTGATCCGACACGAGCATGACGCGTTTCAGCAGGAGGTCTTGTTCGGCCCTACGGTCTCTTCCCCTCATTTATGCTTTGCTCAAATTCGCAACTTTGCAACTACATTCGACGAAGAAATGGTAAAGGAACATTACGATGCCCAATTTGCTTGATCGGTTCGGGGAGTGGTTTGCATCTAAGTTGAACCCGCGATTCGATTGCTACCGTCGCGCGCGTCTGCTTTACGAATCCTATCTTCACGAGATGGGCAAGCCTGTCTACAAGATGAGTCCCGACGACCACCGCATTGCGCTCGCCCATCCTGGTTTGCACGAAGCCGAATCACTATACACGCGCGCTATAGAACTGTGTGACCAGCATCATGCTCTCCGCGACCGCGCCTTCGGTCTTATGCAGCGCGGGATGCTCTTCGGGGTTCAAGACCGCCGCGACGAAGCTATTCGCGATCTAGCAGACGCCGAGCGCGGACTCCGCGCCTGCGCATCCGGCGGAGACGAGGTCGATGCGTTGAGTGACGTCGTATATCAAGTCGGCATCATCCGCCTTCGCTCCGGCAACTTGGATGGTCTTGCAGATTTGGCCAAATCCCGCGAAATTGACGCCCGCAACGACCGCCAGGATGGCGTCTTGATTTGTGACCAAACGATCCGTCACTTCAAAGCAGTCCACCAATGAGAGTTATACTTCCCCCAACTTTTACAGGGCCGCTGGTCTGGATAATCGCTCGAGACAGCAACTCACTCGCCCCAATGATGGCAGCTTTGTCTTCGCACCTTTCAGGAGAGAATGCCCTAGCTGTTGCCGCTACAACCACTGATGGCGGCTACGACCCAAAAACTGACGAACTCTCCAAACTCGCCTTCATCGTGATCTTGGCGATCGACGAAATGGCATGGGACGACCCAATCCTGCTTAATCATGCCCGTGGCGCCGCCACACGCCTAGCCGGCGAAAGGGTCTTTCATTTCTTCGCCTGTACCCCCGGACTTTCGCCCGACGCGATACACGCCCGCGCGCGATCTGGAAACCGATTGGCGAGCCTGCTCGTCGATTCAATGCACCTTCGTAACGACGCCACGCCGGACGCCACCGCACTGGACGTTGCGCGCGCAATTCACTCACGGAACGATGCAATCGATGTCGCCCACTACCGCACTTTGGTCCGTCATGTAGGTCATCACGTCCGAAGCGGCATCACCGTAGTTCAATTTCTTTCCGTTCCCTTAGTATTAGCTACTGCCGTGCTCTATCGGGTCTCCAGCGTCGGCTGGCGGGACACGCACCTGCCAGCAGGCGCGTCGGCCATCATCGCAGCGGTGGCCAGCGCCGCGGCCGTTCATTTCGCCATGCTACCTGTCTTCCTCTGGCTCGGCGGTGATCAGGCGAGCCGATGGAAACGGCAGAGCACGGACTTTGCCCCACGATCCACCGCACACTTGGTGGCATGTGTCTTGTTCATCACGACTGCTCACGCCACTGGACAACCCCATTGGACATGGTTCGGCCTCGCACTGGGGCTGCTTATGGAAGTCAGTCGGCGACGGGCGACCAGGCTCACGCGCCCCGGCTCCGTGGCGGCTGCCTTTCAGAACCTGGAGCGCGACCGCAAGGGTGCCATAAATCGCGCCCACCGCTTGCTCGATGAGTTGCCGTCACTTGATGCGATTCCACTTTGTGCCGCTTTGCCGCGCCATACCGTCTTCGTCAGTTATTCGCGCGCCAGTCGCTGGAGTTCTGAGTCCGCACAGAAATTTGCAGCAAATTTCGCGCGCACGGACATTCGCGTCTTCCTCGATCAGCTTTCCATCCAACCCGGCGACTCGTGGCGCCAAACTTTGAATCGCGAGATTGAGACCGCCGACATTTTTGTCCTTTTCCTTGACGACTTCGGCATGTCACGCGAGTGGGTCGCCTCCGAGATTATGGCCGCCCTCGACGGACGTTCCGCCATCGGCCGCCCCGCGATCTTCGTCGCGATTGATCCAATGACCCGACTCCCTGTAGATGGCGTCGCCGAACTGTTCGCTCCCCTCATCGACCCGCAGCGAGTTCCCCGCTTCGGCCGTCCAACTGTGATGCGCATCGACAGCGACGCCGACATTAATATGCTTGCGCTGACAGTTCGCCGCGTCCATCCAATCCAGCTTCTACCGGGCTCAGCCAGTGCGCTGATTTTTATGCTCAGCATTCCAGTCCTCGCTGTGGCGGTTACGGCCGCTTGCGTCCTCGGGATTCCCGCAATGATACTCGGGCCAATGATGGCCAATGGAAAACTTAGCTGGGCTGCTGCAGCAGCCGCAAACGGTCTCGACGCGCCTATCATCATTGCATTGGCGTTCATCGAAGGGGTTGCGATTCACCTTTGCGTTGCCTCTCGTTTCAAGATGGCTATTAAGGACCGTAAAACCCTTGCGGTCGTTCAATCGATCCCCGCTATTGGCATCTTCTGGACGATTTGCGCAATAGCTAAGTATTGCCATCCTATTGCCCTTGCCTGGTCTGGAGTCCTCATCGGATTCGGATGGCTGGCCGGAGCCTCGTTCATCAGCGGCGTTGGCTTGGGTAAGCCCTCAACTGTTCTCGAATCTGCCGCCGAATAAACGCTGTATTAGTCTTGAATCCCCAATCTCGCGCGCCAATCCCTGCGAATCGTGTCAATCGACACGACTACCGTCGCGATCGACTGCACAAGAGCCATGGGGATAATCCATCGGAGTTGCAGTTCAAACCCAAATTTTCTGAACAGTACGTCAGCCGCTACGGCCGAGCCTATAAACGCAATCATGAGGAGCCTCAGTGGACGCGGCGACCTTAGGGTCAACGCCCTCAGCACCAAAGCTAGAGCCGCGGTGGCAAGTGGCCATGCAAGCGCGCACCCGACCATGATCACAGTGCTGTGGCCTACACCATATGCGCGGAACAACGCCTTCAATTCGTCATTCGAGTTCACATGGAGCCTCATCACTGTCCCATAGGTCATTATTGAGGCGATGAACCCATTGGCTGCCAAATTCCAAATCACTGTGATTGCGTGATGCACGACATCATTGCGCACTCGCACCATTAGTCCTGCGCCCATCGAGATTAGTCCTGCTACGGCACCGATGAGAATCGCCGTCACGCACGTTACAACCTCCGCCATATGCCAACTATCGCGCTCCCACCAATCCGCTGGCAATCCGAACGCGAGCCGCAACAAATACATTGTGGTAAACGATCCAATGAGAAACCCGATAGAACCACATAGTCGGCCCACTGGCGGAGAGCAGTCGCGGACCCGTTCGCGCAGCTCCGAATCCTGTTTTCCTACCGTTGTAAAGGCAGTTGCCACTATCCTCCTATGGCCGTATGGGCGATCTTATCGCCAACCACTGCGCTCGCCAATAACAAAGCTATACCGCATGTGTAGCCAGAGTTTGCTCAAAATGATGTTTGTGAAAATCAATAGTTTTCGGCTAACAGGTCAAGGTAAAGCAGTTCTCTTTTGACCATCGCATTTTCGTTCAGTCAATCGCCGACATCGGAATAATCTGGGCTATCTACGGCATCGCCATGTACAGCAATCCCATCACCCTCGCCTGGGCCGGTGTGCTGCTCGGATGTGGTTGATGCACCGGAGCCTCCTTCATCAGCGGCATCGGCCTCGTTAATCATCGACCTCCTCGAAACCGCCGCACGTGTACTTCGTAACAAACCATCCGACGAGAATTCGATCGAACCGCACAATCGTCCCAACGGCGGCGACCACTTGCGAATCCGGTAGCGCAGTTTCAAATCCTATTCGCCGACCGTTGTATATCGGGTCGCTATGTATCCTCCGTGAACAGCAGTTTCGAAATCTGATAGCGAGACCGCTTCGAGGGCATCGGATATTTTCCTATTGATATCCAAACCAATCGGAATGCCGGGGGAGCGTGTCCATGACGGATCTAAGTTTATCAATTGCCCACTGCCTTGACTCAACCGGTGATGTTCCTTGAGCTGTCAACAGTGTGGCTAGCTTGTGATCAAAATCTTCCACGGCTCGGCTGACGGTTGGGGCATGGGCCGTGAACACGGTTCCAATCACACCGCGCACTGGCCTGCCCGCAAGCGATTCTGCGACAAACCAGTTTCCAACTGCAAGAACCATGTCTGGAGGGTGACGATCGATCAATGCAATGGATGCATTTTCGTTCGGCAGATTTGATGATTCTAGAAACTTCACCAGAATGCTGAGCCGCGAACGCTTCGCTCCTTGACCGTAGGCGCCGTCAATGTCCAGACCGTAGTTGACGATCATTTTGAGGCCGCCCTTGACGGCGTGCCTTTCAAGTGCCTGACGCTCTCGACGATACCACTCGTACGCATGGGGAGTTCGCGGCTTATCACCGTAACGTGCTTTCCAAGCGGGATGGTCCGGAGGCTCATCCGGAAGACTAAACGAATTGAGACTGCCTTGAATGCGTACGCAGAACGGCTTGAACCTTGAAATCGCTTCGTCTGAAAATCGCTCGATCATTTCGGCGCGTTTTTCCGGCTCGTTGGCACACCCGATGCGTGGTACCCACTCACGGCCTGCCTCCCGAACCAGTTGCTGGAAGTTCACGCGCTGAAGGATCCGCTCCAAATCGTTCAATTCTTCATCGACCTTCACCGCGTGCCGCATCGCAATCATGCCTTCGGGGACTTTCCCGATACAGACGGGAACGCAGGGCACCTTCATCGCCTCGGCATATCCAATCTCTTGATGGACCCAGCCGCGCTCATGAGATCGTGGTGTCAGAATGGGGACGAAGACGTGCGAATGAGTGATATCCGTCTGAATTCCCTCAGTGAAGCCTTTGCCGGCAGCTAAATCCTTATCAGACCAAGCCTCCAATCCCACTCGCCTCAAGGTCTCGGAAACAACGGCATAGGCATGACCGTCCAGATGTGAGTAACTAATAAATGCGCGATATGTGTGCTCTGCTGACACGATAGGCATATGATACCGAAAACGAGATTGCGGCATAATAAGGTGATCGCGGGGCAACCTAACCCCGCATTAATAAAGAAGCACATCTGCCTTGCAATTCATAAAACATGCCAATCCTCGCCGCGATTCTGTAGGAAGCGATGGTAATTCAGGCTGACCCCTCCCTATTGCATGTCCAATTAGGTAAAATCCGTCGCTCACAGAGAATGCAAACCGATCTTCTTATCCCGCCGCTGCCTTATGAGCTTCGCATTGGTGTCTCCGGGCATCGTAACTTGTCGGATGTGGATGGGGTTTCACGGGCAGTTAAATCCTTGCTCGAGCAAGTCCAGCGGACGTTCGAATCGGCATCAGAGCACCCCCACGGCATTGGCGGCTCATTGAAGACTTGGGCCCAGCGAATAGACTACGCTCTCATTCGGTGCGCGAAAATGGCATGGACGTCGCTGCCCATAGCGGACCATCATACGCCGCAGGATCGTCGCACACCGCTGCATTGGACCATCGTGTCGGCGCTGGCCAAGGGTGCCGATCGCATTGTTGCCAAGGCGGTGTTGGATCGCCCGAACTCGCGGCTGCAAGCGGTGTTTCCGTTTGACTTGGCCGAATACAGAAATGATTTCGATCGGCCAGACGACTTGGCGGAATTTGAGTTGCTTCGTCCACGAGATCCATCGCCGACCGTGTTGGGATCTAGCGATGACAAGGACAATACTGCCGAAGCGATACAGAAGCCACCGTTGACGGATGAGCAGCGCAACGAAGGATACATGGCGGCGGGGCGCTGGGTCGTGGATGCGTGCGAGATGCTAATCGTTGTTTGGAATGGCAAAGCGGCTGCTGGTCATGGTGGCACAGGCGATGTTGTTGCTTATGCTTTGAGCCATGGGCGACCGGTGATTTGGATCAATTCTGAACTGCCGGCAACTCCGCCGAAATGGCTTGTCGCGTGTAAACCGGATGGTGCCGCAGCTGCCCAATCCGATCGCCCGTTCATTGAACGGGAGCTGCCAGCGAGCGCAAAGGAGCTTTCGCAGAGTTTTCACCAGGTCGCCGCCTACAACCACGGCGCTGCGTTTGATGGTGACGCCTGCGGGGCAAGTTACCGTTGGCAGGAAAACCACCTGCGTACACACGCCGCCCAGGCGGGTATTGGTGCGGATTTTCTTTCTCCGATCATTCAGCACCTGCTGCCGCACTATGCGAAGGCGGATCAGATGGCCATCCGCTATCAGGAGCTTCACACCGCCGGCGGCGTCGCGATTCATTGTCTCTCGGCCGCTGCCGTCAGTACCGCCGTCATCCAACTGCTGATGTTCCCGCAATCAACCTGGCTGATCCTGGTTGAGGTGGCGGCGATGATGGTTGCGGTTGTACTGCTGCGAATCAACCGCAACGAAGCATGGCACGAAAAATGGCTTCACAATCGCCATTTTGCCGAACGATTGCGGACGGCCTGCTTCACGTCTTTGCTCGGGCGATCGGTATTCGCCGGCAATCCGCGGCCGGAAGATACGCTGCCATTTTATCGCGCGCATGGAAGCTGGGTTTCGCGCGGCTGCGATTGTCTGATCCCGAATTGTGAGAAGGTGATGCCTGCGATTCATGAGCTTAAACCGCTCAAGCGGTTCTTGATCGACGCATGGCTTGCCGACCAGGCTGCCTATCACGCATCCAACGCGCTTAAAAAACGCCGAGGCGTGGCGCGCTCGCGATATGTCGGGCTGTCATTTTTTGCCGGAACGCTGATTATGGCGCTGGTGCATTGGAGCGTGCCGCACGACGAAACCTCGACGCATGCCAATCTGGCGTTCGGCATGGCGATGGTCGTCGCGCTCTCGATTATCCTCCCGGCGTGGGGCGGTGCATCGCAGGCGATCAACAGCCTCCTGGAGCGCGAGCGAATTATGGGCCGTTCACAGCAGATGGACCAGGTCTTGCGTGAATGCACGCGCGAAGCCGAGCATGCGACAACACTGGATGACCTTCACCTTGCAGTGGCCAAAGCCCATCACGTAATGGCGACGGAGAACCAGGAATGGATGGTGTCCCTGAGTTTCCGGGAGTTGGAGTTGCCAGCGTGAGGCAGCGGAGATCATTTCCGTTCTTGCACATTATCTTTCGTGACTCGAGCAGGACGACGACGGGTCGGACGAAGGCGACGCGCGGCATCATGTTGGCGCGGGGTGATCACCATCGATTGCCCGAGCGATGCCCAAGTGTTCGAGGTGTACATCCGGCGTGTGTTGGTCCCGACGTTGTGGCCCGGGGACGTGATGGTGATGGACGATCTCTCGTCGCACAAACGTCTGGTCATTCGAACGCTCATCGAATCGGCCGAGGCGGTGGTGCTTTACCTGCCACCTTACTCGCCGGACTTGAATCCGATTGAGATGATCTTCTCGAAGGTCAAACGCCTACTGCGCACCGTCGCGGCCCGGGCGGTCGAAGCCTTGCACGACGCCTTTAAGACGCCCTGGTGGCCGTGAACCCTGCCGACATCGCAGGTTGTTTCCGCCACTGCGGCTACTCGCTATAACCATGAATACGCTGCTCTAGCCGAAGCGGGCAGCCGATGAAAATGCCCGACCAGCTTTTTGCCGTCGTCGCTGCTACCCTTGGGTCAACCAGAGAGCGTGAACGTTTGCCTGTTTGCTATCGGATAGGCTGCCGCAACATCACATCCCATTCTGCGAGTGCCACACGCCAAAGTTAATGCGTGATATTGATTAGTCGGCCTTTATATGCTTGATAGATTTGCTCCATAAATCCAAAAATGAATTAACTATCCGAAGTCGGTCAGGAACGACAGTGAATGATCCATCAGATTCGACTTTGAGACCACCAAATGCCTCTGCTGCCTTCGGGAGGATTGCTCGTAATTCGGGTGTGGGAAGCAGTAGGATGCTTCGATTCGTTTTGTTTGGATCGTCGCCTTCGAGGAAAAGAAACCGCTGGTCAGGACTGACATAAGCGTAGTTCAGAACGGAATCTTCATCCTTGGCGACAGCTTCGCCACCTCGTTCAACGTCAATCAATGGTAATCCTGATTCAATATCCCATACAGTGAACCAGTAATAGCCCAAATTAGGCGGATCCCAAAAAAAACTACGCGTTAGCAGTAAGTTCCGCGCCGCTCCAAGGTCGGAGGCCAACGGTATTGCTGGTCTTAATGACCCACCAAAGTAGGAGGCAAGCGGTTCCGATCCTTTTACGTCGTCACCAAAGAGTCGCCTTTCTTCGATAGCGGAACCAATACGTTCCCCAGTGTTGGAATTCAGAACTTCCGTAGTAAAAGAATCGGTCTGAGCTACTAAAACATCTCCGTTTTTTTCGAAGTGAATCCGCAAAACAGGCGATACCATTTCCCGGCGCCATAGCGTTCCGCCTAACCGACCGGAATCTTCGCGCATCGCTTCAATTTCGGACTGCTTAGCCATCCGAATAGCAATTTTCCGGTTGGGAGAACGAGCAACAACAGTATTTATCGGAAGTAATGCCAATTCTCGATTCACTTGTTTCCTCGCCGCCGCTTCATCATCCAACACAGAAGCCCGCAAGTCATGATGCTCAGGAAAAGAAGGAATTGGTATGAGCTTATATTCTGTGATGCGCTCCCCTGCCATCACCACACGAATTCGGTCTGATGCTACTCGACTGACGCCTTGTGGATCAGCCGCAAGTGCTATCGTATTGCCCAGCAGTTTGTTTTCCGTCAAATCGCATACCATCAGTTGCCGGTCAGCAGAGGCGCTCACTAGCCATTTTGCGTCAACGTCAACAAATGCTGTTTGGACGCTATTCGAATGCTGGCAGCGACCGACAATGACCTTCCCCATGTAGCACGGGCGCGGCGGACAAACAACTCAGTTCATCTTGGCCTCGAACGCTTCGGGGCTCAAGTAGCCTAGCGACGAATGCCGACGCTGGCGATTGTAAAATACCTCAATGTACTCAAAGACGCTGG
>DASYDW010000021.1 GCA_036499395.1 Pirellulales bacterium | reverse complement strand
GGCTTGATTTTCTCCCACTGCTCATCGCTGACTTCGACATCGTGTCGCTTGGCCATCGAAAGTCTCCTTTCGATCACCGTCTTAACCGAAGTCCCTACAGGGCGCAAGTTTACTTCAACACAGTTTTGAAACCGGCTCTAGCACGCGGCATCCCGTGTTAGCCCAATACTGGCAACCACTTCGTGGCGAACAAAGCCCGAAGATGGCCATGCGGGATACCCATTGATGCGATGCGGCAGAGACGGTAGTCGCGTAGCAAATTGGTCCGAGTGCCTGTCCAATAAAAAACCCACTCAATGCGAGCGGGTTTTTTAGCTCGGTCAGCATGGACCCCCAGACCGATTACTCTCGAAACGGGGGGGGTGGGTGTCAGACCCACGCTGTGGTGTTTCTGATGATTCATTTTGGGTATCTACCAGATGACGCCGCCGCTCAGTCTTTGCCCATCGCGGACTAAACTGAGATTTCTTTGAACTTTTCTGGGTGCGCGGTACGGCCCGGCGGCGTCTATACCTGTGTGGCCGAGAATGCTCAGGCACAGCAAGGAGAGGTTTTGGACGACGGCCCGGAACGAGCGCGTGAGTTGCTTGCGAGCAGCGGGGTGAGGCTCCATACCTTGCTCGCCAGGATCACGTTGCGTGCCGACGCTGCTGACGACTTGCTGCAGGAATTGTTTCTCAAGCTGAGTCGGTCACCGGGATTCATGAGCGCAACGCAGCCCGAAGCTTATGCACATCGGGTAGCGGTGCGGCTGGCATTCGACTGGCGACGAGCTCAGCGGCGCGAACGAGTCGTAACGTTGGACGGGTCCGACGTTGCCGCCGGAGGCAGGGCACCGCTGGCCTCGCTTGCCGCGCGGGAAGAATTGGACTCCGTACTTGCTGGCATGGAAGCCCTACCGACCCAAGCTCAACAGGTGCTCTCCATGCGTTTTCTGGAGGGCCAAAGTTACCAGGCGATCGCCGACGAGCTGGGTTGCACCGCACATCGAGCCCGTTCGATTTGTCATAAGGCACTAACTCGGCTGCGGCAGGTCGTGGCACGAACGACTGCCGACGCGCCGGACGGGGAACCTCACGATGCCTGACCCGCTTGATTACCAGATCGTCGGAGCTTTGCGTCGTGCGGGGCATTTCACCCCGGACGCCGACGGCGCGCAGCGCGCGATCGAGCGTGTCCGCCAGCAACTAGAAGAGCAAATGAGCACCGCGACGCGCGGCTGGGACTTGTCGCGATCACCCGCCGTGCCGGGCAGGCTGTGGACGCGGCGGTTGCGCTGGCCGGCGCTGTCGGCCCTGACGGTGGCGTCCTCGCTTCTTCTCGTTTGGCTTGTTGCCGATTTCAGCCGAACCTCGATCGCGTTGGCCGATGTGACGCGCGTACTGCAAAGCTTGCGCTCCGTCCGCTATACGACTTCCATTGATAAGGGGCAGGGGTTGGCAATATTGTCGCGGACGGTGATCAGTGGTCGGAACCTGCGTCGCAGTGAGTATGTCGACGGACACGTGTTCGCCCTCGATCGGGTGAGTGGCCATTCGTTGCAATTGTTCCCTGACAAAAAGCGGGCAATCGTACGATTTGATGGCGTGCCACATGAAGACCTATTCGACGTGGTCGATTCGCTGGAACGTGAGCGGCAGGTCTCGCGCACTCTGCCCGAGCAACTCGTCAACGGCAAGCCGGCCATCGGCTTGGTCTTAGAGCACGAGAATGTGGAGCACGTCATATGGGTTGAGCCGCGCTCGCGCTTGCTGGTCCGCTGGGAATCGACGATCCGCGGGCAGGATAGAAAAGTTACGCGGTACGTCCATGCCGACTTTTCTTACAACGAACCGGTCACCGCAGCACTATTCGATCTGACGCCGCCGAGTGATTATCGCGTCGAGCAAGAGGGAGCGCTGGAGCTTGCGCCGCTGACCAACGAGGCACTGCAATCCCCAACGTTGTTCGTGACCAAAGGCATCGGGCCGGCCACCTTCGGCATGCCACGCGAGGAAGTGCTGCGCGTGTTCGGCCCCCCCGATGAAATCGACGAGCGTCTGCAAGTGTATCACTATCCGTCGCGCGGCATCGACCTCATGATCGCGCCCGGGCGCGGGTTATGGGGCATTATCTGCCGAACACAAGACGTACCGGCCGTGAAAACGCGCGATTACTCAGGCCGCACCGATGCCGGCATCGGCATGTGCGCGACCGCCGAGGAAATCATCGCGGCCTACGGCGCGCCCGATGAGCGCGTAGGTTCGGCTACGGGTGAAACGTTGTCGTACAAGGGGCAGCATCTGCATTTCTCGTTGCACAAGGGCGCGCTCGTATTCATTCAGCACGAATGGTTTATCAAAAGCGCCGCAAAACGTGAGTGACCGCGCATCGCGCGTTTAGGGTTCGAGGTTTGCCGCAGAAGCACTGATGCTCCTGCGCGCCGATCATCGTGTGGTAGCGACCATTTTCGGAAAAGAAAGGAGACGCACGTATGTTTCGCAATGTCTTAGTGTCGATCGTATTGGCTCTTCCGCCCGCTAGTGCCTGGGGCGGAATCATCAACGGCGATTTTGCCAGCGGTGATTTCACGGGTTGGACCACGCTGGCGCAGACAAATCTGGGCGCAAACGCCGCGATCGCGTCGATCGGTGGCAGCTATCGCGCCGTCTTGACGTCCAACCCGACGGGAACCAAACCTGCCACGGCTGCCATTCAACAAGGCTTTTCTATTCCTGCTGCGGAACAGCTGACCGTCAATTTCGGAGCGGAACTATCTCTGGCTGGGCTTTCAACCGGCATGGCCGGCCTCGCCAACATCTCGATCGTCCTGTCAGAGATAGGTGGACCGTTCGAACAGGACTGGACCTACAATCTGTACAACGATCCGGTTCATAGTTCCGGCAGTCTATCGGTCCCCTTCCAGTCAGTCGTCTCCAATCTGCCGCATGCCGGCACCTATTTGTGGTACGCGCAGGTGCAGGCCTTCGACGGCCCATCGGGCAACGACGCCTTCGCGCAACTGACCATGGGGGGCATGCAATTGGCCTCCGTGCCCGAGCCCGCCACGGCCGCACTTTCTGTCATGGGACTGGGCTGCGCGGTCACCTGCTGGGCCGCGCGACGGCGCGGGAAGCGCTGCGAGCGCCGCAAATCGAGGGCGAGCGGGTGAGAGATCAGCACATTTCGACTCGGGTCCACCCGACATTTCGCCGCCTTTCTCCACGACCAAGCTGATCGAAGGGGCGTTCTTCGAGATATAGATAACTCACGGCACATCACCTCTAAGCGTACCAAGCGCGGCCATTGTCTCGGTGCGGAGTTCGCGCCCTTGTCGTTCGCTATGGCCTTCGTTCGCGATGAAGTGGGTCACCGCTGGCGATGACTGTACCCTTTCACGCGCGCATTTTTTCTCGTCCGCGCCGCTGAACTTCGCGAATGACCTCCGCCAGCGGCAGGTCGGGGGCGATGTCCGGTGGTCGTCTCCCGACACCGTCAAGGATGTTGCGCACGTTCCATTTCGAATACAAGTGCGGCGGCAGCGTCGGGTCTTGTTTCGTGTACAGCCTGGGCGGAATCTCCGACCATTCGGCGGTGCGCTGGTCCCCTCGCTGTGCGAAGTAAGCCTGCAACGTGCGGCGCTGCGTGCTGTGGGCCTTGAGCCGGGCATTGTGGATGGCCCGAGCGTGAAAGATGACGGCGGTTCCGGCTGGTCCGATCACATCAACGCCCGCATCGGCTGCCACGTCGACCGGATCGAGATCCAACAGCCGGTCGTGGCTTTCGGGAACGATCGTGAAGCAGTGGTCCGTGGATTTGACGTCGGTGAGAAACATGAGGATCGATACAGCCTCGATTTCGTGACGCCGATGGTACTCCCGGATCAGATCGCGATGCCACCCTTTTACCTCCTGCAAGTTCTCTGTGGGATTGCGGATCATGATCGCGAATTCTTCGAACGTAATACCCTCTCCGAGGATCGCGCGGAGGACGTCGAGCGTTTTAGGATTCTCGATTGCTTCGTCAAAATCTGCCGTGCGCGGAAGAATGTTCGTTCCTTCACAAAAGGAATCGCTAAGCTCGATCCAATCCTCGGGATACTCTCGGCGGTGGCGCGCCACGGCCTCTTCAAATCGGGCGACCTGCTCAGCGCTTAGCGCCTCCTCGATACGTAGATAGCCTTGGACCTGGAACTCTTCGGCCATGGCGCGAAGCTGTGCCTCGGTGAAGTAATGGCTCATCGGCGAGTGGTCCTTTCATGGGCACGGGAGCGTTAAGAGCCGCAAAATCGCCGGCTGTCGGCGACGTGACCGACTTTAACGAATAATATAATGTCGGTAGCCAGCCGCGATTGGCGTAAGCGACGCTAATACAATTTGGTCGACCGCCCGTCGCACCGACCAACCTTCCCTGTTACGATAACGTTTTTCTTATAAATAACGTCATCGATCTGTATCGCATGGCGCCATCGGGCAGGCTCCTGGACGTGGCGGCGCGTGCATTCGATACGATGCGATTTCAGGCGCGGTCCAGTGCGATGGGGCGACAATGAGGCGACGTAACTGGTGGGTCGTGTATCTGGCCATCGTTTTGGCGATTAGCGCGGCAGGCGGGCAACTGTCAAACGCGGCAGAAGACGTCGCACCAGCAGCATCGACGTCTGGCTCGAATCGGCAGGCGCTCGTTGACAAGGAAAAGGAGCTGATGGCTTCGCTATCGGCCCTGATCGCTCAAAAAAAGCCCGAAGAAGCGCTGCCAATCGCCCAAGAGGCCGTCAAAGTCTGCCGCGAATTGTTCGGTAATGACGATGCGGAGACGGCGCTGGCGATCCATCAACTGGCGTATTGCTACAGCTGCCTGAGGAAATACGAGCAGGCCTGCCAGTTCAACCGCGAGGCGCTTGCGATTCGCCGGAAGGTGCTCGGCGATAAACACGCCTATACGGCGCTGTCGCTGCAGAATTTGGGAAATACTCTGGGCAGGCAGCAAAAATTCCCCGAGGCCCTGGAATGCCATAAAGAATCGCTAGCCATCTACGAAGAAGTCGCCGGGCAGAAATCGATCGAAGTGGCGAACGAAGCGCAGTACATCGGGAACTTGCTGGCGAAGTCAGAAAACTACGCGGAGGCTCGGCGATATCTGGAGCGTGCCGTCGCGATTCGCACGGAAGTGCAGGGAGAGAATCACTCCGATACGATCGCGGCGATAAAGCGTCTGGATTATACGCGGATTCACTTGGATGATTCCCAGGCTGCCGTCGATCGACTGAAAACCGCGAACCCCAAGGTCACTGTCGGAGAGGATGCAAGGAATCCGGTCGAAGTCGCGTCTTTGATCGAGCGCGGCGATTTGATGTTTCAGTCGCGCTCCTACGCGGCCGCGCGGGAGAAATACGAAGCGGCGCTCGCCCTCTGCAACGTGAAACACCCGAAGCCCGTCACAACGGCTCTGCTGCAATCGAATCTATCGATTGTACTGAGTTTGCTCGGAGATTATGGCAAGGCCCGGGCTTACGTCGAGCAGGGCTTGGCAAGCACCATCAAGGCATACGGTGCGACCAGCGCTGAAGCAGCAAAAGCATGGTCGGATCAGGGAACCCTCCAACTCAATCTTCGCGAATTTGCGGCCGCCCGCTTGAGTTTTGAACGCGGCCTGGCGGCGACCATATCTCTTTACGGACCGCGAAATGCGAAGACGATCTATTTACGTACATCGTTGGCATCGGTTTATAGTGCGATTGGCGATCAGAAATCGGCAGGTCGCGAGTTTGAAGAGGCCCTGCAAATTCAAAAAGAGATGGGCAACCCTGAAGATTCCGACGCGGCGTTTTTGCACTATGAATATGGCGGCTTCCTTCTCGATGAGCGAGAGTTCGAACGCGCGAGAGAACAATTGGAATTATCCCTGGCATTGCGTCGTAAACTGCTGGGTAATCGGCACCGTAAAACTGCAAATGCGCTCGATTCCTTAGGCCGCGCCCATTCTTTGATGCATGATTATGCCAAAGCCCAAGCGTGTTTCGAAGAAGAATTGGCAATTCGTCGCGAGACCGCCTCGAAGGATCATCCAGAATTGATCAACGGCTTGAAAAACCTGGGGTACGCACTGGGCTGTCAGTCGAAGTATGCCGAGGCGATCGATAGCTTTCAGCAAGCGCTCTCCTTGGGAAAGAAGCAGTTTGGCGAGAACGATCCGGATGCAGTGACAACCTATTTGTCTTTGGCGAGATTCAGCGCAGCTAATGAGGATTGGCGTGGCGCAGTGCAGTATGCGGAACGCGGCCGTCGCGCTGCCCGGCGACGTACCAGCGCGACCCTCGCGACGCTATCAGAGCGTGACCAGCTTTTCTACCTCAAGCAGCATGAATTCCCTGCGTACTACACGTCTCTCGCGTTGGCCCTGCAGTTGCGACAAAACCCCTCGATCGCCGCACTATCCGCCAATTGGGTGCTTAATGGCAAAGCGCTCGGGCAGGAAGTTCTGGCCGAGCGGACCGTGCGTGCGCGCGAGGGCAGCGATCCGACGCTTAAAGAAATCACAAAATCACTCGTGCAGTTGCGCGGCGAGCGAGCCCGGCTGACGTTCACGGGTGGGGCCGACAAGGCACGTGAAGAAAAACTGGCAAAGGCTGAAGAGGATCTCTCGCGGCGACTGGCCCGCGCAGGGAGCCAGTCGCTACAGGCATCGCAATGGGTCGATGTCAACCGAGTGCGCGGCGCTTTGGCTGCTGATGAGATTCTGGTCGATATTGCGTGGATTCGATCGGAAAACTTCAAGGATCCTGCCGATGGTGTTCGCGCCGTCCGCTATGCCGCGTGGATTATCCCTGCATCCGGTAAGGGAGAAGTCAAGCTACTCGACCTGGGAGATGCCGACGCGATCGACAAGGCCGTCGTCGCATGGCGAGTTGCGATCAAGTCCGTGTTCGTGGTCGACGAGCAAACGGGCAAGCTGAAACCGATCGACAAACGCGCGATTGCACTTTCTGATCTCGCGCTGCGCCGCTTGTCTCAGCTCGTTCTGCAACCCATTGAACGAGAACTGGGCGTGGCGAAACATCTGCTAATCAGCCCGGATCGGGGCTTATGGCTTGTCCCGTGGGCCTCGTTGCTGGCGTCGGACGGAGGTTTTCTAGTCGAGAATTACGATATCACGTACCTGGTGAGTGGTCGCGATTTGATTGTGCCAAAGGCGAAGCGACCGTCAAACCAGCCTTTGATCGTGGCAAACCCGAATTTTGATTTGCCGCCGGAAGATGCTCGCAAAATCGAGCAACTTGTACGTGCCGGTTCGAAGGTTCCCGGGCCCGCCAAAACGGAGAATGTGCGACTCAAGCCTCCTACGGCGCGTTTGGGGCAACCTCTTGAAGAATTCGCGAAGCAGGTTCAAGCGGTCTCTCCTAAGCTGGCCGCTTATACGGGAAAAAAAGTCGCAGTCCTGGAACGCGACCGCGCACTCGAACCGCTAGTGAAGTCGGTTCACGGACCGCAGGTCTTACTATTGGCGACACATGGTTTCTTCGAGGCACCGATCCGTCCCGAGTCCATTGCCACTACGACGGCGCTCGGCGGCCTGGACCAGGCGTCGCAGGCGCCACCGGACAACCCGCTCCTGCGTTGCGGTGTCCTATTGGCCGGTTGTAATTGGCGCAATTCCATCAAAGGGGACGACGGCATTCTGACCGGCATGGAGATCTTGGGCCTTGACCTTCGTGGTACGGAACTGGTCGTGCTTAGTGCCTGTGACACAGGGGTAGGCGATGTGCGCACTGGCGAAGGCGTGGCTGGCACCAGGCAGGCGTTTCAATTAGCGGGGGCCCAAGCAGTCGTCGCAACGTTATGGCCCGTGCTAGTGGATGAAGCAAATTTGCAGATGAGTGACTTCTTCGCGCAATTAGCTGCCGGGCGAACGAAGCCTGCGGCATTGCGTAACGCGCAATTGGCCGCAATCAAACGGCTGCGGGAGAAGTACCAGGCAGCGCCCCCGCTGATTTGGGCTGCCTTCACAATCACTGGCAAATGCGGCTAGAGATCCGCGCAATTGCTGGACCAAGTGCTGCGGCGTTGTCTCTGGGCGACAACTCCACGTCCTTCCCTCACGCCCGCGAGCCAGGTCAAACCCGACTCGTTGGGACAGCGCTTTCTTAATCGAACGAGACATTCTGCTTCTCCTCTTTGAATTGCAGTGGCATATTCGCGCCAGGTTCAGAACATCTCTGTAGCCAGCGATTCCGATTCCCCCGCTGATCTCCTTGGCGGCGGCCATCAGCGCGTCTTGCTCCGGCCTTGAGACCGCGACTCTCGCTCCAGCCTGGCGCAATAACTTGGCCGTTGCCGAGCCAATACCTCAATTGCCGTCGGCCACAACAGCGATTGTTCCTTCTCACTTCTTCATTGGCGGGCTCATCTTTCGTGGATTTGAGCGGTGCCTTACTTTTCGGCGGCGAAGGCGGCATCGACGGGCGTCGGGGCGATATGGTCCAGGTAATTGCTGATGGTCTTCAACGCCACTCCAAGCAACACCTCGATCACCTGCTCCTGACGGTAACCAGCCCCGAGAAATTTCCCGATGGTCTCTTGGCTTACATGACCACGCTCGCGCACGACCTCACGCGTCAGAGCGATCAGGGCATCGTGCTTGAGATTACCGGTGGATCGCCCGGCCCGGATGGCGGCAACCACATCGGCCGGAACCTTCAGTACGCCCTTAAGGATTGTGGAGTGCGCGGCGGTGCAGTAGCCACATGAGTTCTCCACGCTAGCCGTCAGAAGGATCGCCTGGCGCTCGACGGGCGTGAAGGTCTTCTGGTACTCAGCCTCTAGCGCCAGATAGCCCTTCAGTACAGCAGGTGAATTCGCGAACGTCGCCATTAAGTTCGGAATGAAGCCAAATCTCTTCTGGATATCTTCCAGTACTGGCTTAGAGGCCTCGGGAGCCGTCTGCAAGGTCAGCGGCTGAAGTTGTAGTGATTCGGTAGCGGGTGTCATATCGTCTCTCTTCTTCGTTTCGGTTTGATTGTGGTCAGTTGACGCTTAGTTTCCCTGGCCATCTTTGCTTCAATCTTCATGTCCACTTCTTTGCCGTTGCCAGGCCGATGCCGCTTCTTCTGCCAGTGATGACCGCGACCTTTCCAGTAAGTTTTGCCACGAGATCCTCCATGTAAATCGTTGAGTGCTGCAAAATCGAAACGCCGACTGTTGATCAGCGACACTCCTATTGATGAACCGTCAGCATTCCCGGTTCGCTGCAGACCAGAGGTTCTAAGAGCGCACGCAGCGCTTGGCGGGCGCGATGAAGTCGTACTTTCACAGCCCCGGGGGAAATATCAAGGATCTCCGCAGTGTGTTCCGTATCGATCTCCTCGATATCGCGGAGCCAGAGGACGCTGCGATGCGAGTCCGGCAGCCCCTCGATGATCGCTCGCACCTGCGAGCACAATTCGGAACGAGCAAGCAACTCGTCGGGCGAGGCAGTCCATTTCGAAACGCGCCGCACATGATGGCCCGTCGCGTCGAACGCCGGCAATAGATCCTCGATCGAGACATAAGACCGGCCGTTGCGCGACCGTAGTTTCATCAGACAAGCGTTGACAACGATTCGGTGCAACCAGGTTCCAATCGACGAATCACCGGTGAAGGTCTTAATGCTCTTGAAGGCGGACAAGAAGGCGTCTTGAACGGCGTCGTGGGCGTCTGATTCACACATCAGCATCCGGCGAGCAACCGCCAACATGCGACCGCTCTGCTGCCGTACCAGGATTTCGTAGGCAGCGGCGTTGCCCTCACGAAGCTGACCGAGCAGTCTTTTTTCCTCGTTCCACGGTTCAGCCACCGTATCAGCCGCTGCAGCGGAAGTGCGAGCGTCCGCCTTTTTTGACTCACCGTTCATGACGCCTCCTTCACGGGCGCCTTGAGCAGCTCGATGACGAAGGAAGAGCAATTCGTAATCTGCACGCCTTGCCCCACCAGGCTTCGAAGGTACTTGGCGCCGGCCTCGTCGACAAACCTCATGCCTGAAAGGTCAAGGCTCAGGATCGAAAGTAAGTCGGGATTTGTGCCGCATGCCTGGCGCAGCTCTTCGAGCCAGGGGCCGACGAGTTTTCCCTCAAGCCTGAAGGCACGGGCCGGAGCGGAGACAGGGAGCTGCGTAATTCGTAGCATGGCAAATCTCGCTAGTGTTTGCCGGGCCCATAACGCACAGGTCGTGCCGCTCCCAAAGCGAAAATGAAACTCAATTCCCAAACCAAACGAAGGCCGACACTTAGCGAGGTGCCGAGCGATAGAACGGCACACTGCCGCCAAAGGCCTTCGCGAACGGCCGCCACGAAATATCGTGGCGCTCACGATAGAGCGTGAGTTGCACGCCGTGAGAACTGGCCGAGGTTACGGGCAGTAACCAGCAGCCCAAGGGGGCGCGTGGAACCATCTCGTTGCAGGGAGGACCGCCTAATCACCTCGGCTGATTCCCATTTTCTTCATGCGGCTGCGGAGCGTATTGGGATGGAGATTGAGAATTAGCGCGGCGCCGCGAGGCCCATCAATGACCCAGTCAGAGCGCTTGAGCACCGAGAGGATATGTTGCCGCTCGAAATCTTCGAGGCTGAGCAGTTGACCATCGGCGACCGGACCGGATGTCGGCGGCGCCAGCATATCCGCAGTGATGTCCAACATGGAGCCAGGGGCGACGATCACAGCCCGTTCGATAATGTTTTCTAATTCGCGAATATTGCCCGGCCAATCGTAAGACTGAAGTCGCTCGATCGCCTGGCGACTAACGGTTTCGATCTTTCTGCCGATGCGCGTCGAAAACTTGCCCACAAGAAAATGGACCAACAGCGGAATATCGTCCTTGCGCTCTCGCAATGGTGGCAATACGAGCGGAAAGACGTTGAGCCGGTAATAAAGATCCTCGCGAAAGGTCTTTTCGCGAACGCTCTTGAGCAAGTCGCGATTTGTTGCGGCGATGATCCGCACGTCAACTTTGAGCGACGTGTTCCCACCTACCCGTTCGAACTCCCGTTCCTGGAGCACACGCAGCAATTTGGACTGAGCGTCGGGCGGCAACTCGCCGATCTCGTCGAGAAAGATCGTTCCGCCGTCGGCGAGCTCAAATCGTCCGACGCGCCTGGCGATCGCGCCCGTAAACGCTCCCTTTTCGTGACCGAAGAGCTCACTTTCGACCAGGCCGGTTGGCAACGCCGCGCAATTGACTTTGATCAACGGCTTGTCACTACGCCGGCTCACGGAGTGAATCGCTCGGGCAATGAGTTCCTTGCCAGTGCCGGTCTCTCCACAGATCAGCACGGACGCGTCCGTTGGCGCTACCAAGCGCACATTATCGAGCACGGCAGCAACGCTGGGACTTTGGCCGACGATTTCGTCGAAGTTGTGTACTGACTTGATTTCTTCCTGCAGGTAATCATTCTCAGCAGTCAGCCGAGCCTTTTCCTGCTCCATCAAAACGCGCTCAGTGATGTCCACAAACATCGTGCGAGTATAGGTTCCGCTGGGGTCAGGTTTGGACCACCACTGGATCCAGATCGGCTGGCCGTTATCCCTGCGGCGAAGTTCCAGCACTACTCCGCTGGTGTCTGTTCCCTTGCCTACAGAGGCAAACGCTTCCTGGAACCGGCGTAGCGCGTGAGGCGTGTCCGGAATAAACGACCGACCGACGGCGCCCGCCACCTCATCCGGTTGGATACCCAAGATACGCATGGCTGCCCGGTTGGCGCTGATAAAGCGAGATTCAAGATCCTCGTTGACGTACGCGATAGGAGCTTCTTCAAAAAGATCGCGGAAACGCTCTTCGTTGTCGCGCAGCATTTGCTCGATGCGCAATCGCGCGAGTTCCGCCGCGGCTCGCGCGGCGAAAATCTGAAAGATCGAGAAACGTCTCGGCTCGTTGTCCATTGGGCGTGGGTCAAACACCGCTAAATGGCCGAGCACAGCGCCATCGGAGTCGAGCAGTGGCACGCCCAGGTAGCTTTCAATCCCCAGTTCCTTCAGTGGCAGATCGCGCGGGAACTGGTCCTTTACGCCTATCTGGTGGTGACAAAGGCCCCCGCGCACCACTTCCTCGCACGGCGTCCCATCCAAGTCGTATTCGACGTTGGCGCAGATCCGGCCATCGAACCAATAGGCCAATGTGCGGACGCGGGTGTTGACGGCGGCAAATTCCGCGACAAAGGCGTATTTGACATTGAGCGCAACGGCCAGATTCCGAACCAGCGACTGAAAGAACGCCTCGCCCGTCGACTGAACAGTCCCTTCGACAATCGCGCGCAAAACCGCAACGTCCGATGGATCGACCGCGAGGTCCTGCAGCGCAGCAGAGACGCCGGGTTTGGAATCTTCTGCGGATGCTCGCAAATCGTTAGACATTCTAGGGAAGCCCGGTTGATGCCCGTCCGGCAAATGTCTTGCCAGCCTTTCCTCCGCTCTGCGTTCACTACTCCCCGATTCTAGCAGAAGCCGGAGTAGAGAGCGCCAGCCCGAGGCGCTGTCGCGAGCAAACACCCAAGCACCGATGGCATCACTTCTTAGCTTCAAGCGCTTGCAGGATGTCTTCCGGCTTTGAGCGATCACCGTGCGACTTGCTGACCTTGGCAAACTGCACGATCCCCTTCTGATCGATCACAAATGTCGATGGAAAGGCCGTTTCGCGCGCAGCGTCCCATCGCAGACCGTAGGCCTCGGTGAATTTGTAATCGGGGTCGGTTACGAAAATAAAGTTCTCAGGCAGCGCCTTGCCCTTAACAAATTCTTTGGCGCGTTCGGTCAATTGGTCCGCCGGGCCTGGGTAGACGAGGATGACTTTGGCGTTGGCCTTTTGAAACTCTTTCGCGCGAGCAATCAGGCCCCCCACCTGAATCGTGCAAAGTGGACATTGATAGCCCGGAAAACCGCGCAGCACTACCAGCACCGTCGGCGAATCGGCCGTCAGTTTCGACAAGGTTTGTGGATGGCCCGCCAAATCCTGAAGCGTGAAATCCGGAACCTTGTCCCCCACCGCAGGCATCTTGGCTGTTGCCTTCTCGTCAGCTCGTCCTGCGCTCGCGGAGCCGAAGGCCATCAGTATGAGGGCAACAATGCACAAGTTGAAGCTTCGAGCGGTAACTGCGTACATAACATTCATGATTCAGAATCCTTTGTGAAAGTGGCTCTGATCGATTCGCTGGACAAGGTCGTTGATTTCCAAATCAGCAAAGTGGGCAGTTCCCTGGCGGGCGACTAGCAGAACGTTCGAGAGATCCTGCCGCAATTCTGAATGAATACTTGCTACCTGCACGCCATTAACTTGGACGATCCAACCATCCTGGTGACGTTCTAGTTGGACGTCCTGATAGACAGGAAGGTCGTCCGATTGAGGGTGCGCTGGCAAAGGCCGCGACCCAATGAGCGGCACAAAAGGCGCGTCAACGCCGGATCGCTGTCCAACATGCAAGAGGCCCTTGGCTAGTCGAATCACAAACCGTAGCTCCGCTCCTTTTCGATCGGCGGCGCGCCCGAAGTGCAATTCCGCCTCTGCGTCTTGCAACGCGTTGATTCCGAGCCGCAATCGAAAGTTCTTCGGCGGCCCTGCGGAGGATCGCGACGGCAATGCCAGGTCGAGCCAGCCATTGGCCCCGGCTAGCACTCGTCCTCCATCTTTTGCCTTAGTCGCTTGCCAACTACCGCGCTGGGACCCGATGGGCACACTCTGACCGTTAAATAACGCTTGCCGCGCCCCGGAAGGGACGAGCATGGTCCGCTGCATTGCTGGCGGTTTGGTCGCTAGCGGTCGGGCGACAAGGAGCGGCGTGACAACCACAATCATTGTGCCCAAGAAAAATAACGCGGTCCAAGCGGCCTTCGATCTGAAATGCGGAGGCGTCCGTTTGGCCGTCGGCGGGCGACGATCGGCCGCGCCGACGCTCGGTAAATCAAGCGTTTTCGAAAGCAACGACTGGCGAACGCCTCGCAGGCGTGGCTCGTTAGCAACACAAGGGAGTGGCGCAATTGCCGATTGCAGTATGGCGTCAATGCGTTGAATCAACTGACGATAGTCCGTCGGACGATCTGCAGTATTGTGAGCGGTCATGTCGCGTAGCAATTCAATGGTCGTCGCTGACAATTCGGGAAGCTGGTCTCGCCACGCCTCGCCGCCGGTTTGCTTGCTGACAATCAAACTCGAAAAGCTGGTAGCCGTTGAATAGGGACGCTCCCCAGTCAGCATATGAAACAGCGAGGCCCCGAGCGCGTATATGTCCGCGCGATGATCTACATCGGACTTATCCAGTTGCTCTGGAGCGGCGTAGGCCAGCGTGCCAAGCAGAGTTCCGCTGAGAGTGATTCGCGTCAGTTCAAGGCCATCGACCTGCAGCGCGAGGCCAAAGTCGGTGATCTTTGCCAACGGAACGTCGGGAAGCGATTCCATTCCTGCTTGCGATCTTACGAGAACAATGTTCGCAGGCTTGATATCGCGATGGACAATTCCATGTTCGGCCGCGTGCGCAAGGCCGGCTGCGACTTGGCGAACGATTCCCCAGGCCAGTCGCTCCTGCAGCGGGCCATCGCGATCGATGCGATCTTCGAGCGTCTCTCCTTCGAGCAGTTCCATCGCCAGATAAACGCGGCCATCGTGCAGGCCGTAATCGTACGCCGTCACAATGTTGGGGTGGCTTAACTTGCCGACAACCTTTGCTTCGAATTGGCTTCGACCGGCGCATGTGCGGTCAAAGCGGCACAGGTTGACGGTTTTCAGGGCGACGACGCGGTCGAGGCGTAATTGCCGGGCGCGGTAGACGACGCCAACCGCGCCGGCGCCTAGGAAGTCGAGGATCTCGTAGCCGGGTATGAATCGATCGGGACGAGCGAGCGCCTGCAGCAGTTCGATCTGGGTTGGATGCAGCAGACACTCTTCGAGGGCTATGTCCGTACTATCGACGTGGCGTCGTTCCGCTTCGCGGGCGATCCGCTCGCAGTCAGAGACATTCAGTATCCCTCGCTTGACTGCCAGCGCTAGAATCGGATCGGGCGCTCCCAGCGTGCTGCTTGTCATGGTAACCAGCCGAGTCACTTGGCATGCTCGTGATTGCGATGACGCCCCGGTGTTGGGCATGAGCCGGCCCACAGCGTCCCGTCGCACGACGGCATTATTTGTTGACGGCGTCGATCTGCGTGAAAATGGCTTTGATCGATGGACGATCCGCTGACATATCCTTGCCGACGTATGCCAACCCGATGTTTCCCTTCTTGTCGATGATGTACGTCGACGGATGCGCGAGGTTTGAGCGAATTTTGAAGAAATCAACAGCGATCATGTCTTCGTCAAGCACGATCGGGAAAGGCACCTCATCGACTTGCTGCTTCTCGGTCCGTTTTGCCGCATCGATGAACTCATCGACGTGCTCCCGAGCGCCGGGATAGACGACCAGGACCTCGGTATCCATTGCCTGAAGTTTGTCGTAGTTCTCAATCAGCCGCGAGGTCTGCGTTTTGCAGAAGGGACACAGGGCGCCAGAAAAGCCTTCGGTAAAGACCAGGACAACATTCTTCTTGCCAAAGTAGCTTTTCAAAGCAACTCGGCGACCATTGGTGTCCAGGAAGACCAGGCCGTCCAACCCGGGTGGAACCTCGGCATTGGTTTGCACAACATCCTTGAACGAAATCGCTTTAGCGGCGGCGGCCGGCGGATTACCGTTCTTCACTGCCACTGGATTGGCTGGGTCGGTGGCCAATCCGGCCGGGATCGCAGCCGATACGGCATCGCCTGGTTGTTTCGTACAGCCATTTGCAAAAAGCGCCAATCCTAGCAAGCACATTGACGAGCTCAACTTGCGAATCCAGTGGGCGATCATGATTCACTTCTCCTTACACAGCTTTGATTCATTCTCGTCGATAGCGGCCAACGCGGGCACGCGAACGCACCGAGGTTACTTCTCTGCCAATAAAGCTGCGATTCTCTTACGCATGAACTCCTCGCCCCGGGCGCCATCCCAATTCAATTCTCCATACCACCAATTGCGCACCCGCCCTTGTTTGTCGATGAGATACACGCTGGGCCACATGTGATTTCCCCATGCCTTCCAGTTCTCGGCTGCGGCATCGAAGACCACTGGGTACTCAATACCCCGCTCGCTAACATTCTGGCGAAGGTTGTCCACATTCTTTTCGCGATCGGTCTCGGGCGTATGAATCCCGACAATGACGAGCTCAGATTTGGGAAACGTTTGATACCAACTTTGATAATGCGGTAAATTGCGGACGCAATTGATGCAGCCAAACGCCCAGAAATGCACCACCACGACTTTGCCGCGCAGGCCGGCAATGGTTTGCGGCTGACTATTGATCCAAGTGTTGGCCCCCTGCAATTCAGGGGCGACAGCGCCGATTCGAGCAACGCGACTCAGATCAAAGGACTTGCCGATCAACGCAGACAGTTCGGCTTGTTGTTCCGATGAAAGAATGGCATGAACCGCCTCGGCATCTACGGTTTCAGCCCCTTTCGCTCGCGCTACCACGCTCCGGATCTCACCGACCTGCTGATTGGATAGCTTCAGTCGCTGAGCGATTTCGGACGAGGTCAGCGCCTTATACCCGCGGGCCTGCAATATGATTTGATTCAGTCGATCCAATTGAGTCGACGTCAGAACCGCGCGCAATCGGCGCTCGAACTTCGACTGCAACTCGTCGAGTTGCTTCGCGCTCTTGGCAACCGGCACGTCTCGCAACAGCCAAAACGGCTGGTCGACTTCCGCCACTGCGGCGGCAACGTCGTCTATCTGCTTCTGTTGCAGTCGCAATTCTGACTGAACGGCTGGATCTCGCGCAATCATCAGCATTATGAACGCTGGCGCGGGAATCTCGGCGATTTGCTCTCCCTCGTCTGCCGTCGGCGACGAAGCACGAGCGGGCTTTGGCGAACGCGGGTAAGCAAATAACGTGGTGACCACTAGCAGACAAACTCCACTGCAGCAGACGAGCGTTGTCATTAGGCGAATTCGCATGGTCGGTTCCAATCTTGCAAGCCTTGTGATTTCGAGGGCGTCCATAGCCGCCGAGCTTTTTGCAGGCGCATTAACCAGCGCCGATCGAACCGTCGCCGGCAGTGCGCTCTCGCGCAAGCGTGGCGAGGATTGCCTCGATCAACTCCGGGGGTGGAATAACCGTGTGCTCTTGGTTATGCGGCGGATCGATCCGAAACGATTGCGCTAGCCGCACCGTCTTCGAATAGGAGTCGAGGTATCGCCGGCAGTCTCGACAAAGCGATAAGTGCCAGAAAAACACCACTCGCTGCCGCATGGAGAGCAAGTGGTCGAAATAGTCGTCGAGAAACCCAGTTAATTCCTCGCATGTCATGGTCACGCCTATGGATTGCTTCAGCCCCTTGGCAGGTGATTCCGGGGCCCGCCTGTCGAACCGCCCGATTTCTGCCGCGTTGAAAAGACCCTTTCGAGTGGCACCGCACCATCGCCGCTTCTTGGATGCGACGGGCCTTGTCTCGGTTACGCCCCTGTAACTTATTTTTCAGGAGAAATAACTGGCCCTTGCCGGCAAAAACCGTGTGGATCGTCCGGCATTCGTCACCCCGGCAGGCTTGAGGGGCGATCCTTGGCTGCCAACCGCGGCATTTCGCCCTGGTTGGCCAACGCGTCGTTTACTTTCCTTTCGTAACCATTCTCAACGGCACGCATCGAATGAAGTGTGCGGCATGCTTGAACGCGACTTGATCGTTTTGAGTCGCGTCGTCTTCAACCCAGCAGCGAAAACAAACCGATGCTGGGCGAAGCGGCCGCGTTGGTTGCTTAAAAACCGCGATTGAGGAGTTCTCGTCATGAAGTCGATTTTCTCGGTGGTTGCGTTGGGGTCCGTCATCGCTCTCGGGGCCTGCGCCATGACTGGTTGTGGGAAGGGCAGCGCCAACCAGGACAAAATGACCGGCAGCAAAATGGGCATGGAGGACAAAATGAGGAACGACAAAATGGGTGACAAGATGGGCACCGACAAGATGGGCACCGACAAGATGGATGGCGGCAAAATGGACGAAGGCAAGATGAAGTAGCCTTCGTTCCGTTTCGAAACGATAGGCAAGGTAGTCGCTCGGAGGTCCGTATCGTGGTTCGCTTGGAACACAAACATCCACGGGCGATACGTTGGATGCATTGGCTCAATGTCCCGCTGTTGTTCGGGATGATCTGGAGCGGTTTGCTCATCTATTGGGCGAATGACATCTATCGCCTCGGAATTGGCGATTGGACGTTATTGCATTTGTTTCCGGAATGGCTTTATTCCACCCTCCGACTGGATCACCGGCTGGCCCAAGGTATGTCATGGCACTTTGCCATCATGTGGCTATTGGCGATCAACGGCCTGTGCTATGTCGCCTATACGTTTATCTCCGGCGAGTGGCGCCACCTGCTGCCGAATCGGAACAGCTCGCGCGAGGCGTGGATGGTCGTGCTACACGATCTGCGCCTCAGCAAGCTGGAACCGCCAAAGCGCAAGTTCAACGGCGCTCAGCAATTTGCGTACACCAGTGTGATCATGATGGGCGCTGGATCCCTTCTTACTGGACTCGCGATCTACAAACCTACTCAATTGGCATGGCTGACCAGCCTGCTGGGCGGCTATGAGTGGGCGCGTTGGGAGCACTTCTGGCTCACCGTCGGCTATGTGGCGTTTTTTGTCATCCACATTTCGCAAGTGGTGCGCGCGGGCTGGAACAACTTCCGGGCAATGGTCACAGGCTACGAAGTGACGACTGCGGACGCGGAGGAATCACATGTCTGACAACTTGTCACAACGGAATGCGCTGTTGTCGCCCGAGGCGGTCGAGCAGGAGATCCGTCGTCTCTCGCGCCGTAGTTTCACGACCGCCGCGGTCGCGGCTCTGGCCGGCGCGTCGGGCGTCGGATGGTTGGCAACGCGCCCGGTCGACGACGGGGTCCCATGGCCCCTACGACGGATCCTAGAATTCAATGAACAGGTCGCTCAAGCGGCGTTCGACGCGCGACGACTTGCGCCCGAGTTCGCAGCCTCCGAGGCAGTTGAACCGCGCGTGAACGGCCGCGTCGGCCTGATGAGCCCGGCCGCCGTCAACGATTGGACGGTGACCGTAACCGGGAAGGTGGATCGAAAGATCCCGCTAGCCGCTATCAAGCAACTTCCGTCCTACGAAATGACAACCGAGTTCAAATGCGTCGAAGGCTGGAGTCGGATTGTGAGCTGGAAAGGGGTGCGAGTGGCAGACTTTCTGGCTAAATACGGCGCCCCCAGCACTTACGTAGGGCTTTCCACACCGCCTGACGCCGTCGCGCCGGACGGCCAGCCTGATCGCTACGTCGTTGGGCTCGATCGGCCAAGCGCGATGCATCCCCAAACGCTGCTCTGCTACGAAATGAACGGCGCTCCGCTAACCCACGGTCACGGCGCCCCGTTGCGACTAGTGAGCAGCGTCAAGTACGGCTACAAGTCCATCAAGCGAATCAGCGTCATCGAAATCGCCGAGCAGCGACCCGCCGACTACTGGGCTCAGCGGGGTTACGACTGGTACGCCGGACATTAATCATCTTTTCTCCGTGCGCGACTGCAGCTTCTTACTGCGACTCGCGCTCATCCGGCAGATTACAGACGATCGAACAGGAATCGAATTCCGTCAGCTCACTGGGCTACAGGCCCCCTGCATCCGACGCGACTCGGCCGCGGTCTTCCGCTTCCGCTGCGCTCCAACTCCAGACCACGGCCGAAGAACAAAAGCACCAAACTCTAACTTAAACATCGGTATCTTTGGTGGGGGCAGGTCACCATCACTATATCGGCTAGTCTCAAGGTTTTCGTCCAGAGCGACGCGCCCCGACGGTTCCGTGAGTCTCCCAAGTGACCCGGGACGGTTCGTCATTGGGCACCCGCGGCCCTTCTCGCCGGTTGGTCAACAATGATGTCCATGCGTGGATGGGTCCCCAGTTGGACCGTTGCGGTTGTTCTCCGATTCTCCTATCTTGAGCGCTAGCCCCGCGTCGCGCGACTTGTCGCGGCATGGATGCCGCATCGCGACGTCATGGACACGTCCGATTGCTATGAGGTAGCGATATGGCATGTCGCAATTCAATTATCTCGCTCGTCCATGTCTTGCTCACAATCGTATTCGCTGGGCGCGTTGCTATCGCCTCGACCATCTCGTACGAACCTTTCAATCTCGGTGCTGGCGCGTATGCGCTGGGTGGGATCGGTGGTCAGCAGCCGCCGGTCACAGGCTACACCGGCGCATGGAGTTTCGCTAACACCCAAGGCAGCGCAACCGGAGCGATCGATACCGGTCAGTTGTCGTATGCCGACGGATTCGGCAATGATCTTCCCGTCGCGGGCGGAATGGTTAAGATTTCCACACTGAAGACGTCGGTGGGACACGACGGCGTCGGTATCGCCACCCGAGGACTCGATGTGCCCGCATTTGGACCAACCTTTACCAGCACCGGCACACAGATCGATCAGGGCGTGTTGTATATGAGCTTTTTGTCGTCTGCGGGTTCGCCGGTGAGTTTAGGTAACAACTCTGCGATCGTGAACCTGCTTAACGGCGGCGCTCCCGTGCTGCAGGTCGTCAATCAGGTTAACGCCAACTGCACCATCAACGGTGTGCCCATTGCGCCGCCCAGCAATTCATCGCAAGCACAACTATTTGTGCTCAAGCTGGAGATGGGGCCCGGCAATGACACCGCCACGGTATGGGTCGATCCCCAGCTCGGGCTGTCGACCGAGCCGACATTTCTCGCCGGCGTCAACGGCGGAACGCTATCGGGCCTCAATATCGCGTTCAACACTCTCAGCCTGGTAGGGGACCGATTTGTGCCGTTTGATCTGATCACGAAAACCGGCGGCGGCTTGTTCGATGAAATCCGATTCGGCTCCGACTGGGCGAGCGTTACGCCCGTCCCCGAACCGTCCGGCATCCTCCTTGCCGCGCTCGGCGCATTGCTGGCGTGGCAACGCCAACGTCCTTAACGCTACGGGCTCGCGGGGGCGACGCCGGCGGCTCGTCGGTAAGCGACGTGTCGCGCCTGCACTCTGACTCACCCCGACATGACAAATCGCGTGGGAGTCAGTGGTTTAGTCTCCTTTACTCACGTGTGCGTGACATCTTCAGAAATTGACCGCTTTTCCGGACGGCGCCCAACGCAGACTTCTGCGGCGTTGAGCGCGTCGGCCGAATCACGGAAACGGCCGCATCCAGGCCCGCTCAGGTGGGCGTGACCTGATCGCGTGCGCGCTTGGTTAAACGCTGCTCCGATCCGAATCTACGGCGCTGTAGGGAACAGACTCCAGCATGGCGATTTCGTTCCACCAAGCGGCTCGCGACCGCTTGACACTGATTCAACCACCCAGGGTTTTTGGCCGTCAGCCGCGTCGAGAAAACGCGTTCAACATTAACCTCTAAGTCGTCAAACGCGAAGGGCTTCGGACTTGCTGAAAGTCGCGACGCGACATGCACGCCCTCGCGCGATGCAGAGCCCCTTAAGAAGAAATCACCGGCAAAAATGAGAAGTTAGTGCAACTACCAACCTAGGGCAATCGTCGTAAGTCTAGTCGGGGCGACAGGATTTGAACCTGAGCTTGATTTTTCGGCAAGTGAAGTCGCGTCTTGCAGTTACGTCGATTGCAACATGTGCCGCGCTGCAAATGCGCTGCATGCTGGGATCCTCAATTGGCTCGAAACGGCATCGAATGACATTGGTTTGCAGCGAGTGATTGCTAGCTGGGATGGGCTGCCGGCGGCAATTCGTAAAGCGATTGTCGCGCTGATTGACTCAAGGGAACCGTGATCTCGAACATACGCTATGGTCGCGCGTCACCATTGGCCCTGCGTTCGATACGGACGGCGCAGGCTTTATAGGCCGGTTGGAACGAATAGGGATCAAACACCGCGTCCGTTAACAGGTTGGTCGTCGCGTAATGCATTGGCACGAAGACTTGCCGCGGCGGCATAGTATGCACGATCACGGCCTTGGCCTGTAGGCTCCCCCGCTGTGACGCAACGCTGATCCAATCGCCAGGCTTTATCTTTAGCTCACTGGCGTCGCGCGGATTCACTTCGACATAGATCTCGGCCGGGTAGAGCTTTCTGAGCACCGCCGACTTGGAGGTGCGCGTTTGCGTGTGCCACTGCGCGGCGGAGCCACGGCCGGTGAGCAGCAGAAACGGATACGCCGAGTCCGGCGTCTCGGGCATCGGTCGAGGCTCGCTCCAGACAAACCTCGCTTTGCCATCCGAGTGGAAGAATTGTCCATTCTCAAAAAGTCGGCGTTCCAGATCGGCGCTAGCAGTATCGACGGGATAAGGCCACTGAATGCCGCGGCCTTCGTCGAGCATTGCGTAATCGTGAATGCCAGAGAAGTCGCAGGGCTGCCCGGCCGATAGCCGTTTAAGAATCTGGAAGACCGCTTCGGGGGATTTCCACTCTTCAAACATTTTGCCGCAACCCCAGTACTCGGCGATCAGTTTGAATATTGAAAAGTCAGTTAGCGCTTCCCCCGGCGCGCGAGCCACTTTCTTGACGATGCCAATGCGACGTTCCGAGTTGATGAACGTGCCGTCTTTCTCACCCCAGGCTGCGGCGGGCAACACCAGGTCCGCCAGTTGCGCGGTCTCGGTCGAGGCATACATATCCTGCACGACAAGGAAATCGAGGCGATCGAGGATGTCGTGGAGTTGGCCTTGATTGATCCAAGAGTGGGCCGGGTTCGTGCCAATTACCCACAACCCGCGGATCTTGCCGTTGAGGATTCCATCCAGAATCTTGTGGTATGGCAACCCCTTTTCCTGTGGAATTGCCGTTTCATTGATCTGCAACGTCTTGGCGATCTTGCGGCGATGCGCCGGATTGGCGAAATCGTACCCGCCGAGCAAGTTCGTCGTATTGCTGAAGAGGCGCGAGCCCATCGCGTTGCATTGGCCGGTGATGGAATTAGCGCCGGTTCCGGGTCGACCGATGTTGCCAGTCAATAGCGCGAGATTGATGATCGCTTGGGCCGTGCGCACGCCCTGGTGACTTTGGTTGACGCCCATGGTCCACCAAAACGAGACGCGGGCGCCGTCGTGGATCGTCTGCGCAAGTTTCTCGATCGCCGCGGCCGACTCGCCTGTCTCCGCGCAGACTCGCTCCAGGGTGAACGGTTGCAGGAAATCCGCCAGGCCGTCAAAGCCAGACGTGTGCGCGTCAATAAATTCGCGATCGATCCAGTCGCGCTCAATCAACAATCTTGCCAACCCGTAGAAGAGCGTTAGGTCCGATTTCGGCAGCACGCTGAGATGTTGCGTGGCTTGCATGGCGGTTTCGGTCGCCCGTGGATCAATGACAAGGATTTCCGGCGAGTGCGGATTGTTGACGATCCGCTGCCACATGATCGGATGAGCGATCGAGAGATTGCTCCCCACCAGCACGATCACGTCTGACTGTTCGAAGTCAGCATAGGTATAAGGAGGCGCGTCGAAGCCAAACGCCTCTTGATACGCCACCACGGCTGTCGCCATGCATTGCCGCGTGTTGCCGTCGCCATGGACCATGCCCATGCCGAATTTGGCCAGTGCGCCTAGCAGCGCCATCTCTTCGGTGACAATCTGGCCCGTGCTCAAGAAGGCGATTGACTCCGGACCGTAGGCTTTTTGAATCGCCTTCATGCGCTCGGTGAAGGTGCGCAATCCTTGGTCCCAACTGACGGGAGCCAATCGGCCGTGAGCGTCGCGGAGCAACGGCGTGGTGGCGCGGTTGGGCGAATCGAGCACCGCCAGCGCTTCCCAACCTTTCGGGCAGGCCATGCCCTGGTTGACGGGATACCGTAAGTTCGGCGTCAGACCAACGGCCACGCCTTGTTGTAAGTGGATGTCCAGCCCACAGCCGGTCGAACAGAAGCCGCAAACCATGGTAGTTGTTGCATCGGGGCGCAAGCGCTCCGGCACAAACCCCAACTCGCCTCCGCCTAGGGCGAGCTGGAGTTCGCACGTCAGCGGTCCTGCGCGATCGACGAGCAAGGGCAGTCCGCGATTAGTAGATGGTGGAGGAGAAGTCATCAGCGAATTCCTCCCGGCATCCGCGGCGCGGCGACGGCGGCAAAGAATAGGTACCGCTCGAGCAACTCACCGGCGAGTGAAGCGCCGAACAACAGCAGGGTAGCGACTCCGAGCTGAAGCTGCGCATTATCGAGTGTCAGAGTAGAGAATTGACTCAGTAGCAAAGCCGGCGCGACAAGGCCTCCCAAGGCGCCCACTGCAAATCTCGCCAGGGCTGGATTCGCCAGATCGCGAATCATCAATAGCGCCGATCGCTTCAGGGGAGTCATTACTCGCGACAACAAATGCCGCAGCAGCATCGCTTCCCAGCCAAGCTTGACTGTAGTAACGATCATTAGGCTGTAACAGATCGTCGGTCCAACAGAGGCGACGAGCGCGAGGTGCGATTCGGTAGGCTGAATCAAAGCCAACGCCGCTAGACTTAGCCACAGCGTCGCTAAGCCAAGGAGCGCCGAGGTCAGCGCAAAGCGAGTGATCGTGCGTGAAAAGTCCCAGAAATCGCGTCGCACCGACGCGTAGATCATCACTGAGCAAAACACCGCCAGGGCGCCAACGCTAACGACGCTCCCGGCCAGGTAGCTGATCCATTGCTGCGGCAACGGCCAATCGGCCTGCCGATTGACTGGCACGACAACTGCGGCCGAATAGACGCAGGCGAGCGCCGCGAAGAGTCCGAACACCACGATCTCGCGACTGAGCCAAGAGTGGCGAAGCCCCAGCACGGCTCGAAACGCGTATTGCGGTCGACCCAAATGGAACACGCTCGAGCCAAGCGCGAGCAGCCCGAAGATTAGGGCCATCACCGCCTGCACGGGCCGAATCATCGCGATCGATTGGCTGCTGACAAACCACTGCAAACCAATCCCGCAAGCAAAAGCGCCTACAGAAAGTTGGGTTAACACCAACATCACTACAAGCGGCCAATGGGGATGTTGCCGACTGACTTGAAAATAGTCGACTGGCAGCATGTTGCGCGGCAGCACGCGACGACTTTTGTACGTCGTCGTGGGATACGCAATCTGAGAATCAGGCGCCGCCGGTAAGAAAAGCGATGCTTCGGCGTCCTCAATCACCTGGTGGACATTGACCACGCGGATGGCGATCGCCTGACTAGGGCAGGCCTGCACGCAGGCCGGCGCTTCGCCAGCCGCCAGTCGCGTCGAACACATATCGCATTTGCGAACGATGCCTTTGCCTGGGTGATATTTCGGCACGTCGTAAGGACAAGCCAGTGTGCAGTATTGGCAACCAAAGCATTGGTCGTCCAAATGCTTGACGATGCCGGTAAGCGGGTCCTTTTCGTACGCATTCACCGGACAAGCTGTCAGACAGGCCGGCTCAAGGCAATGATGACAGGCCGTGGTGACGTGTTGAATAACGGGAAGTGAGCTTGTCCCGCCGACCAGCAAACCGACGTCGCGCCAGGCCTCCTGCGTATCGAGACCGTTGAGGTTGTGGCACGCCGTGACACAGGCCTTGCAACCAGAGCAGCGGTCGAGGTCCACTTCGAACGCGTACTGCTGACCCGGCCCTGGCGGTGACGCGGGCAGAAGCTGCTGATAGCGCTTGGTCCTGTGCGATGTATCGACAGCGTCGTGCGACTTCGCAAACCGCTCGACGGCCGTCAGGTCTTGCTGTTCGCTCAGAAGCCGTTCGAGCAATGCCACTGGATTGTTGTCGACCTTCTGCCGAGGCGCGATCGTCTCTGCAGTCGCGAGCACGTCAAGCATCAGACCTCCTCCGCTGGTCCCACCAGTGAAAGAACCGGTTCGGCGGTCGCGGCCGACTGGTTATTTGCGGCGTGCGATTCGCAGGAGGTCGCTAGTCGGCAGCCAATTTCGGTCGCAAGTTCCTTATCGAGCACATCGGTCGGCGGCAGATCTAGGTATACGTCGCCCCCGTCGATACGGACCGGGAACGTGTGGATGCGATATTCTTCTTTCTGGAGCGATTCACCCGAGACCAAGGAAAACGTCTTCTTGTGGAGTGGACAGGCAACCTTCGGCACGCCGCTGGCGTCTCCCACAATGCCCCGTGAAAGGACGAAGGCCTTTTTGTGCGGACACATGTTCTGACTGGCGTACCACTCGCCGCGGCTCGTAAAATTGAAGACAGCGATTTGCACGCGACCGTACTTGATCGCAGCGCCACCATCCTTGGGAAAATCCGAGATAGCGCCAACGCGAACCCACGAGGTTGCTTGCTCGATCGGCGGGAGATTGCTGAGCGAGCGGAATTGTTCCAGCGAGACAAAGTCGGCAGGCCACGAACCAGGGCGTTGCTGGCCGCGCTCTGAAACCATCTCGATGCACGATTCCGTTTCTTCGATGTTGGCGAACTGCTGAAACCGCTTACGCTTTTCCGGATCGCGCACGACGGCGGACCATTCGCATTGATAGGTGTCCATTAGCCGTGCGATCATCGCTTCCAACTCGGCTGCCAGTCCCAGCTTGTCGTGGACGACAACGTCGCGAATGTGCTCGATGCCCCCTTCGAGCTTTTCTCGCCACACGCTGGTGCGAGTTAACTTGTCGGCCGTGCTGATGTAGTACATCAGAAAGCGATCGACGTAACGGATGGCGGTCTCTTCGTCGAGATCGGTAGCCAGCAGCTCAGCGTGACGCGGTTTCGAACCGCCATTGCCACAAACGTAGAGGTTATAGCCGTTCTCGGTGGCAATCAGTCCGACGTCTTTGGACTGCGCTTCGGCACATTCGCGGACGCAGCCTGACACTGCCATTTTGATTTTGTGAGGCGAACGAATTCCCTTGTAACGATTCTCAACGCGGATCGCGAACCCGACTGAATCTTGCACGCCGTAGCGGCACCAGGACGTGCCAACACAGCTCTTGACGGTCCGCAGCGATTTGCCGTAAGCGTGCCCGCTCTCGAACCCGGCATCGACGAGCCGCTCCCAGATATCGGGCAGATCCTGGACCTGTGCGCCGAAAAGATCGACCCGCTGGCCGCCGGTGATCTTTGTGTAGAGCGCATACTCCTTCGCCACTTCGCCCAGCACGATCAACTTGTCCGGCGTGATCTCTCCGCCGGGCACGCGGGGCACAACACTGTACGATCCGCCACGCTGCAGATTCGCCAGAAAACGATCGTTCGTGTCCTGCAGCGTCTGGTGGGGAGTGTCGAGAATGTCTTCGTTCCAAAGACTAGCCAGAATCGAAGCCACGACAGGCTTGCAAGTTTCGCAGCCGTGACCTTGACCACAATCCGCCAGCACGGCGTCAAACGTTTTGAGTTGCTTGATCTTAATCGTGCCAAAGAGCTCCGTGCGAGAGAGCGAAAAATGTTCGCAAAGTCGAGTCGAGATTGCTTTGCCGGCTTTCTTGAGCTCAGCGTGAAACAAATCGGTCACCATCGGCAGGCAGCCGCCGCAGCCTGTACCGGCGCGGGTGCATTGCTTCACGTCGCTAACCGTTTCAAGATTCTGCTCGCGAATCGCCGAGCAAATCTGCCCCTTGCTGACATTATTGCATGAGCAGATTTGAGCCTCGTCCGGCATCGCGTCGGGCGAACCCAGCGCCGAGGCGCCACTGGAAGTACCGACTAGCAGTTCGTGCGGTTGGCAAGGCAGTGGGCCCGCTGCTTTGGCCAAGACAGAGCAGACGCCGTACGACGACGCGTCACCCACTAAAATACCGCCCAGCAGTCGCGTGCCATCCAGACTGAACAGCAGCTTCTTATAGACGCCGGCAAAGGGATCTTCGAAGACCAGTGGCGTCGCCCGCTCCGGCGGTGCTTCGTAATCGCCAAAGGAGGCGACATCGCAGCCCATCAGCTTCAGCTTGGTCGAGAGATCGGTCCCGGCGAAGTGTCGCTCGGCGCCTGTGAGGTTTGCCGCCACAACTTCGGCCATCTCATAACCGGGGGCGACTAACCCGTAGACCATGCCCCGGTGCGAGGCGCATTCGCCGATCGCAAAGATGTTGGGATCCGACGTCTGCAGATGATCGTTGACGAGGATGCCGCCGCGCTCGCCGAGCGCCAGTCCGCAACCTTTCGCGAGGTCATCCCGCGGCCGAATTCCGGCCGAGACGATAATCATCTCCAGATCGAGCGATTTGCCGTCGGTAAACTCCAAACGCTCGACGGATCCATTTCCATGCACAGCCTTTGACGACATCCCGAGGTGCACGCGCACGCCCATCGCCTCGATCCGCTTGATCAGCGTCTTCGATCCGGCTTCGTCGATTTGCCGTGGCATCAACCGTGGGCTGAACTCGATGACGTGCGTTTCGAGTCCCAACTCATGCGCAGCGCGGGCGGCCTCAAGTCCCAGCAGTCCCCCGCCCAGCACGGCGCAGCGGCGTGCCCCTTCAGCGAATTCGATAATCCGCTGGAGATCTTCAATCGTGCGATAGACGAAAACGCCTCGTTTGTCGATTCCCGGAATCGGCGGCACGAAAGGAAACGAGCCGGTCGCCAGCACCACGATGTCGTAGTGGATCTCGACGCCCTTTTCCGATCGCACAAGTTGACGCTTGCGGTCGATCGCATTGGCTCGGTCCCCCAAGTGCAGTTCAATGCCTTGCTCGTGGTACCACTCCCGCCGCGCGAGCATCAGCTTTTCAGCATCGCGATGCGCGAAGAACGTAGTCAATCCGACGCGGTCGTAGGCGGCCCGCGGCTCCTCGCAGAACGTCACGATCCGAAATTCGCCAGCGGTATCGAACTCGACCAGTTTCTCGCAGAAGCGGAGCCCGACCATACCGTTGCCAATCACGACGACGGTTTTACGCGGGCGTTCTGCCTCGGACTGCAGGGCGTCGCCGTCACGGTCGCTGACAGGGTTATTCTTCACGGCGTCAATCATGTAATTCATCCAGAGATGATTGCGTTGGCCAACTCGGTGTCGCGCCGGCGTGCACCGGTGGCGCCGGCGTGGCTTTGTTCTGAAGCGTATTCGCGGGCTCGGTCCGTAATCAGCAAGCTGGAAAACGACCCGAGGGTCACCACGGTTCCCACCAGAAAGAAAGCCGACGGCCAACTCAGGGCGTCGCTCTTGAACAGCAATCCAGACAACACGGCGCCCGCGTTGCCACCGGCGCCCACGATGCCTGCGATGGATCCCAGCGCGGTTCGATTCACAAATGGCACGACGGCGAACGTCGCCCCGGCGGCCATGTGGACGAAGAGACCACACAACATCAAGGCCGGTATGGCCGTATAGAGTCCGCGCATCTGCGAGAAGAGCATTAGCAACAGCCCTTCGCAAAAGAGCACGAAAAACAGCCATTTGACGCGGGCAGAAAAGCCCCACTTATTCCCGCAACGGTCAGCGGCGTAGCCCCCCAGCGTGCGGGCGAAGACGCTCATGCCTCCAAAAACGCTCGCGCAGAGCCCGGCGATCGAAAGCGCCCGCACCGGAACCATATTGTCACTGCCGAGTTCGGGAAAATGATCCACAAAGTACATCGCCGCAACATTGTCGATAGTGAGTTCGACGCCGAAGCAGAGGCCATAGGCCGCGAAGAGTCCCCAAGCGCGAGGGTCGCGACACGCGCGCCAGAAGGCGCCACGAATTGACCGTTTGGCGGCTGCGTCAGCGCGAAGGTCACGAAAGTTTCCGGCGGGAGTGTCTTGTGTAAAGAAGCAATAGGCCACGCCCATCGCCAGACAGGTTGCGCCCGCTACAAGCATCGAGGCCCGCCAACCCGTCGCGGGCGAAAACCCCAGCGTCGAGACAAAGCAGGCAAATACCAGCGGCATGACCACATGAGTGACACCGCCTCCAAAGTTTCCCCAACCGGCCGTTGTGGCATTGGCCGTGCCGACGCAGCGATCTGAGAACATTTGCGACGTGTGGTACTGAGTAATGACAAACGCAGCGCCGATCACGCCGATCAGAACGCGGAAGCACAAGAACGTGGCGAAATCGTGCGCCAGGCCAATTCCCATCACCGGGAGAGATCCAAACAACAGCAGTCCGGTGTACGTTAGCCGTGGCCCGAATCGGTCACAAAGCCAGCCCACGAATAGTCGGGCAACGGTCGTCAGCGCTACGGACCCGATTATGCACCATCCCACCTGATCTTTCGTGAAACCGAACTCTGCTCGGACCACGGGCATCAACGGCGCGATACCAAACCAGGAGAAAAAGCAAAGAAAGAAAGCCATCCACGTCATGTGAAAGGCCCGCATCGCCGGCGAAGAGAACGTGAGTAACTCGATCCGATCCGCTTTGACTTGAACTTGCATCGAAACTCCACAACTTCACAGCAGTTTTCGCAATTCGCGACGGCCGCATGAGCACGACTTCGTGCTCGCAATCGCGGGGCTGCTAATGCAACGAAGGCGCCCGAAACTTGATTGCGAGACGCTTCTTCGGAAATCCGAAGCAATCCGACGACTCTTGCCGGGCGGGTATACAACGGTTGCCTTGCGAACGGGCAAATCCTGCCGGAAGGCTGCGCAGTGCAAGGAAATTAAACTTTTCTCTAGACGGCGCAACCCATTGCCTCGGTTGCACCTCGGTCGGGCAACTCAATGCGGTCTTGAGCGAATGCAACAGCTTGGAACGCGGTTTTCATGTAGGCGAAGGAGGAATCGGTGCGCGCATGCGTCAATCCCTCGGACAACGACCAAAAAGCTGTTCGATGCCCAAGACAACGAAACCAAATCCAACTGACTTTCATGCCTGAGCCCCCGCTAAATCCGACGACTGATTCGAAGGCCTGGGCAACGTCGCTGGTTCGTCCTTTGTCGCGACGCTACCTGCTGGTGCTCGCCTCGGTTGCGGGGCTATTGCTGGTTGATCAAGCGATTTTGCAGCCGCTACTCGTGCAGCTCAATTTCTACGCGCCGGTCATTAACATGGCCGGGCGCCAGCGGATGCTCAGTCAGAAAGTGACGAAAGACGTCTTGTCGATCGTCGCAATTGGCGAAGTTGAATCGAGCAATGCCCGCCGTGACGACTTAGTCCGCACGCTGGCACAATGGACGGAAGCACATCAGACCCTGCTGGAGGGAAATCCGGCCGCTGGCTTGCATCCCGTGACCCCGTCGATTCGGACGGCAATCAGCCGCGTCGACCCTGCACTCGCAGCAATGCACCAAGCGGCGAGCGTAATTGCCAACAGGGGTTCGCAAATTAAATCCGCCGAGATTCAGCGAGCCGTATCGGTGATCCTTGAGCAAGAACCGATTTACTTAAGCGGCATGGAGCAAGCGGTCGCGCAGCTAGAACAGTCGGCCCAGGCGCGCGTGGCCTGGCTTCGTGCATGCGGGCTGGCCGCCATGCTGACGGTCTTGGTGCTACTCGTGGCGGTCTACTTTCTGGTCCTGCAGCCGGCCGCGACGTTGATCCGCCGGCAAGTCGAGCAACTAGTGATCAGCGACAGCCGGCATCGGCAATTGGCCCAGATGCTGGGCGAAGCTCGCGACGAGCTGGAAGTGCGCGTGGCCGAGCGGACATATGACCTAAGCCAGGCGAACCTGGCGCTGGAGCGAGAAATGGCCGAACGCCAGGCCGCGGAACTCCGTATGCGCGAACTCTCCAATGAATTGGCCCACGTGTCGCGGGTCACCGCGCTCGGGCAACTTGCCACGGGGCTGGCCCACGAAATCAACCAGCCGTTGGCGACCGTCGCCAACTATGCGGGCACATTAGAGCTAACCTTGGAAAAGGCGTCGCCACGCGATCCGGGGACTGCGGAATTGATCTCGCAGATCAAGCTCGCGGCTTTACGCGCGGGGGCGATCGTCCGCCGCATGCGCAACTTCGTGCGCGGCGACGCCGTGCAAAAGGCGGAGGTCGATCTTAACGACCTGGTGCGCGAAGTTACTGAATTGTGCCGACCCCAGTTGCGAGATGCGCAAGTTGAGCTGACCCTCGACTTGGCGCCGCAGCCGGCTCTGGCGTTGGCGGACGCCCTGCAGATTCAGCAGGTGTTGGTGAATCTGATTCAAAACGCAACTCAGGCCATGGTGGCACCTTCGGCTGCCGAGCGGACTCTCTGCATTCGCACCGAGGCCGGGCCCATCGAAATTGCGATTACAGTTGCCGACTCAGGTCCTGGTTTCGCCCCAGGAGACAGCGAAAAATGTTTTGATTCGTTCTATTCCACCAAGCCAGATGGTTTGGGTATGGGCCTGGCAATCAGCCATTCGATTATTCAACAGCATCAAGGGGAGATCTGGAGCAAAAACCTCGCTGGTGGCGGCGCGGTTGTCGGTTTCAGCCTACCCGTTCTTCATGTGAATGACAGTAGCACAGAGCAACACGCCGACCGTGTATGTGGTTGACGACGATCAACCGCTACGCAACTCACTCGTCGGGCTGATCAAAGCCATGGACTTCTGCGCGCAGGGGTTCGCCTCGGCCGCAGGCTTTCATCGCTTTTATCGGCGCAATCTGCCAGGCTGCCTTGTGCTCGATGTGCGAATGCCGGGACAGGGCGGCTTGGAACTGTACGAACAGTTACTCCATGAGGGCAAGCGGCTCCCCGTCATCTTTATCACCGCCCATGCCGACGTGCCGACCGCCGTAGCCGCGATGAAGACGGGGGCCGTCGAGTTTCTGGAAAAACCATTCGAGCGCGATACGCTACGGGCCCATCTTCAAAAAGGGCTAGCGCTCGACGCCGAGTGGCGGCGGCACGAAGCCGAGTTCAACGCAATCGACGAACGCATCGCGCGGTTAAATGAGCGTGACCTGGAAACGCTGCAACTAATCATCGCAGGAACCTCGAACAAAGTGATGGCCGCGCGGCTTTTTATCTCAGAACGCGCTGTCGAAATGCGTCGAGCAGCCATCATGCGTAAAGTAGAAGTCCGCTCCTTGGCCGAGTTGCTTGAACTCGCCATCACTCATCGACTAGCGGTCGAAGTCGCCGCGGCACGGTCCCATTCACACTTGGAATGATGTTCCAAGTGTCAGCTTTTCGGAGTTGATCTAGTACGCGCGCCGATCGAATCCTTCAGGTCGAGCAGGGCATGTTGCCTGATTCCAATTGCGCTTCCGCATGGTGATTAAGATCGGTATGTCGGCGCTGCAAATGCGCTGCATTTTCTGCGGAGAAAAGCGACTCAGAACGGCGCCCGACGAGCCTACTTCGACGACAATCTCCAAGTGCGGATTGCAATGCCACTTAATACAGGCGCGTCGTGAGTGTAACAGCCAATGCAAAGCGAGAGCGACAGGAAACCGACCTGCCGCTCGCTCGCATCTAAGTCATTTTCATTCAATGATTTACGAAGTGATAAATCGGGGCGACAGGATTTGAATCCGACGCCGATTCTGCGTCAAGCAATTGCGACTCTGGCAGTTGCGTCGATTGCGAAATGTGCCGCGCTGCATATGCGCTGCGTTCTAGGCGCATTGATTGGCTTCGAATGGCGTTGAATGGCAACGAGCGTCAGCTTGGCCAGTTGCCTCCCGTGGTGGCCCGCATCGCAGAATCATGGGCTGCATTGCCACCGCACATTCGGGAAGCTGTCGTTACGCTAGTGGATGCCGGGCTGGCGTTGTCAGATTCTCGGCACCGGACGATTACATCGGCCGAGGTTAGTTCGGACGACGCGTTGGCTTGGCAGCTTGCCCGCCAATGCCGGGAAATCGTGCAATCGTGTCTGCGGGAGGAGGAATGGACTGATGCTGACCGGGAGTTTTTCGCCGTCATTTCCGCGGGGAAGGCCGTACTGAACGGTGATGAATAACGGCATCGCTTTCTGGGATCGACGCACCTTGAAAGTAGCCAATTGTGACGCAGCAGACGCCCTGCTTACGCGTTCGGGGGCCCCGGCCGTGGCTACTTGAGTTGCACAGCGACTCGATCGGTTTCCAAAAATGAAGGGCAAGTCATAGGCGAACCGACGATGCGGGCATCGGGGGGATCGCACAGTGCTGCGATCGTATGTTGACTCCTCGGTATTGGCCTATCTGTCTTGGCTGGATTTCGAATTGGAGCCGGATGGCCAGCAACCCTACCCAATGCGTGGCGAAAAAAGTGACGTCGCGGTGATTAATTCGCCTCCCCCACTAGCTAGTCGACCGAACCGGCATGCAAACCGTTTTATCCGAGTTGCAGGGCTCGCCGTAATGTGCAGCAGGTGGTTGTCGAATTCTATAGGCCACCCAATAGCTTTGCGTGCGGCGCGGAGAATGGTTGAATGCATGAGCCGCTTCACAACGTTATCTCGTTTTCCGAGCAACCGAACGCGAGAAATGCCGGAGCAGCCTGTTGGAACGTGATTTGCTTCATCACTTTCCGATTCGCTTGAACTGGACAAGCCTCTGGAATCGTGCCTCGACAGAAAGAGTTTGATGTCGATCTCTGCAGTGCTACTGTTACTTTGGGCAAACATTCGGGCGAACCCTTTGCGCTTTATGGCGGCATCCACCGCGATTTCGCTAGCTGCCGCGGTCTTGTTGGCAGCGCTGGTCGGACAACAATTCATTCGAACGCAAGCTCCCAGGGCGGCGGAAATGCTGATCGCGCCCTTGGAGTTGCACCTAGCCGCGACCGATAGAAACTACCCCTACATCGCTGAAGATCTGCTAGAAGCGATGCGCGACGATCCGCGCGTCACTAGCCTGGCGACGGCCGTCTCGGTTCGCGCCGTTGACATGCCGGGGCTTGCATCAGGCGCACTGGATCGAGAGACCTTCTATTCACACAAGCCTGGCGGCATGGGTGGATGGATCACGGGGCGTCGTGACAGCTTTCTTGCCTGGGACGATGAGAATCCCCGCGGCACACTCGTCGAGGGACGATGGCCATCGTTAGCGTCCGAAGGGCCGATCGAGATCGTCGTACCGCAAGTGGTGAGGGACCAACCGCTCGAATCCTGGCGGCATTTGGAAAGTGACACCGGCGTGTATCCGGCGCAGGTCGTGGGGGTCACGCGGGCCAATAACGGACAAGTCGCAACGCAGCAGGGAATCCAACTCGTGTCGCGACAGGTCAGTCGCGCGGCCGCGGAGAAGCTGGCCGGTCATCCTTTGCGCCCGTCGCATGCTCGGTTCGAATTAAATCGCGAAGCGGCCAAGGGGGCATTTATTGACGACTGGCGCGGCCGTTTGACCTCGCTGCCCGGTCGGTTGGAATTGTGGGACAGTGAATCGCTCAACAAGGCCGGGCTCAATAGTCCCGCAGTCGAGTCCGCAAGATTGGCGGTTCAAACCGCTGTGTTACTCGCATCGGCATGCGTGATGTGTATCGCGCTGAGTGCACAGGGAAATGCGGTGCGCGAGCGAATTAGACATATCGGCCTGCTCCGCTCCCTCGGCGCCGACCGTTCCACGCCCGTCGTCGTGCTGTTGTGCGAAGCGATCGTGATGGCCATTGTCGGATCGGCGGGCGCGGTCGCGATTGTATGGGTAGCGATGAGCAGCGCCGCTCGATTCGTTCCAGCTTTCGTGCCACCAGCGGCGCCCGATAGCGGAAGTGTGTTCATTATGGGAACCATTATTCTCGTCGGCAGTGTCGCCGGATGCATATGGCCCGCGATTGTTGTGGCGCGGGTGCTTCCGGGCGAAACCGCCGCCCAGGTCGACTCGGCCCGTGCTACGCGGATCGCCCGACGGGCGGCGGTCGCGGGGGGACTGATTTTGATGGTCACTACCGTAATCGTTTTCATCACTCCCGCGGGATCTATGTTGAGAGCGCAAACCTTGAGCTGGTGCGGAACCGTCGGATTGTCGCTCGCGGCCGTGTGTATAACTCCGGCAGCGATGGGCTTGGTGTGCCGCGCCTGTACGCGGCCAGTAGCTTGGTTGACGCGTACCAATTCGCTGATATTGCGCGACCAGATCACGGCCGACGGCGCCCGCAGCGCCGGTTCAGTGATTGCGGTCGCGGTAGGGCTAGGTGGCTTTATATGGATGCTTTGTTGGGGAGCATCCATGCTTAACGCGTTTGTCATCGACTCCGAGATCCCAAGGTGGCTAGTCTCCATACATCCGTATGGACTCGACCAAGAGGAAACGGAACGCTTGTTGGCGACGCCAACTTTTTCCGGCTTTTTCCCTCTTACACTGGTCGATACCCGGCTCGCAGTCGGCAACGATTCTGCTGAGGTGGTGCCGACGCTGGTGATGGGATTGGACGTCGACCGTGCCGTAAATGATGGGCCATCTGCGCTACCATTTCGATTTGTCGCGGGGCAACGTGGCCAAGCCGCGAAGGAATTGGTCAACGGTGACGCGTGCTTAATAAGCGCGTGGTACGCGGCGAGCCATCGCACAAAACTCGGTGATCGTATCTCCGTCGCAGTTCCCCGTTCCGAGGGACTTACCGAACGCGTCTACAAAGTGGTGGGTATCGTCGAACTGACGGGCTGGCGCATGGCCACGAAACAGAACAAGGTTCGACTAAATGGCGACAAGCATGAAGTGATGGTGGTGCTCGATGCGAATTCCGTGCGGCGCGACTTTCACGTAGGCTGCTACGCCAATTTCTTGCTTGGTAACCCTCTTCTGGATGGCAACGGAAACATTCCAGGGTACCGCCAAGATCTGCCCGAAGTCGAAGCTGATGCGGCATCGGAAGTCGAACGCGAATCGCTGGAAGCGAAACTCGCCGCAACAATTGATCTTACAATTCCTGTCGATTATGAACTTGAGCCGAACGTGAAAGTTCAAGCGAACTCGCGCGTGGTACAGGTCGACGATCTCGATCGAACGCGCGCGGCGCTCTGGGGCGAATGGGGAGGAAAAGCTGTAAAGCGCTTGGGGCAGTTGCCGCTTATCATTCTCACGCTCAGCCTGTTTTCCGTGAGCGGCACTCTCATGATCTCGATGAGATCGCGTGCGCACGAACTCGGAGTGCTGCGTAGCTGCGGATTGACACGAGTTGCGATGGTTAGGCTTTGCATTGCTGAAGGTGTTCTGCTTGGGCTCTCGGCGATCCCAGTCGCAGCGCTGCTGGGCGGTGGCAGCGCTTGGATTGCGCTTGAGATTGCCAGCATCATCGGCTACCGCCTCGACTTTTCCGGCATCGACCCCACATTCGTCGTTCCCTGGTCATGGTTGTGGCCCGGTGCAGTGATCACGGCCGCGGTTTGCTGCCTAGCCGCCGTGTGGGCCGGCTGGCGAATCAGCCGCGTCGCACCGGCGGCACTGATTACTGGCTGACTCGGCTAGACATTAACTTCCTGTAGAGATGACGTATGTCGGACGATACTCGATACCCAGTTTTGTGTGCCGCAGGACTACAAAAATCGTACGGTCGCGGCATAACTGTCGTTAAGGCGGTTGATGGGATCGATCTCGACATTGCCGCCGGCGAGTTGGTAGCAATCATGGGCGCCTCGGGCTCAGGCAAGACCACCCTGCTGCACCTACTCGCGGGTCTTATCCGCGCCGATGGTGGAATCGTCCGTGTCGGCGATCAGGAGCTCACGGCGCTCTCCGATCGGCGACTCACGGCATTTCGGGCCAAGCATCTCGGCGTTGTGTTTCAGGCTTATAACCTGATGCCGACATTGAATGCATTGGATAATGTGGCGCTGCCACTGATGCTATCCGGGATCGGCCGTCGGCAGGCCAGGGCCATTGCGCGCGATCGCCTGGAAGTCGTTGGAATGGGAAATCGCGAGAGCTATCGTCCGCCTCAGTTGTCCGGAGGGGAACAGCAGCGCGTCGCCATTGCCCGCGCCCTGGTCAATGATCCGCAAGTTGTGATGGCGGATGAACCGACCGGCAATCTCGATCGCACCAATGTTCGTGCCGTGTGCGCGTTGATGCGAGAGGTGGTTGCATCGAATAGCCGCGCCGTCGTGATCGTCACCCACGATCCATTGGTGGCCGCCTACGCAGATCGAGTGGTCATTCTGGCAGACGGACGGGTTGCCGACGCCTTCTTGCGTGAAGATGTGGGTTCTGCAGAGGACCTCGCGTTGCGAAGTCTTCGGGCGGAAGAGGCCTTTTGGCAATCTCCCGATAGCTGCCACGATAGAGTCCGATAGCTCATTTCCACGCGCGCGGCCGGAAGAAGCCACTCGGCATGTAGCGGATTCGACTACCAGGCGCTTGATGCCTGGCCGTCGTCGTACGAGAAAAGACAGCCCAATATGAACACGTCGATATTTTCTTGGATAAAACGGACGCTCCCATCGGCGACCATTACCTGTGCGCCGCCGGGATGAAAGCTATAGGGCGGACCATCGTACTGGTTGAGGCAATTGATCGAACAAGGGCCGGGCAAACCCAAAGTAGCCCCCGTGCTTGTGGGCGATAATACACCTGCCAAGGATCGACCGGCCCAGCTGCCATCGCTGTGCCACCATATCTGGCCCCGCTCGCTGTATTTGGGGCCGTAGAGATTCACTCCGCCGACAGATTCAACCAGAGTGACGGTTTGGGACATCCCGTCGGTGACCTGTCGCAAGTAAACCCACGAACGCCCGATGACTCCTGGGATCCAAACTTTGCGGTTCCAAGAGGCAAACAATGGATCATCTCCGCTGACACCTTCTACCCCTTTATAGTCCGTCGTGCCGTAGGTCAGTAGCGAACCATTGTATGTGTATTCGTAGGTGGGTTCGCTGGGGGATGTCGGGCATTTCAGAATGGGAATTGGCTTTGCCACTACGTTCAGGTTGCTACCCGCGAATAGATCGACCGTAGGATTCAGCTGCTGCTCCAAAGTGCCTTGTTCCAAGTAGGGAAGCAGACTGCGCGCCCAAATGACTTCGTAGTCGCCATTGGGCCAACTACAAGGAAAGCATCCGTAGGCATCGAAGTAGAGTTGGACCGCCACGCCAAGTTGATGCAAGTTGTTGGCGCAAGCGCTGCGGCGACCTGCCTCGCGCGCCATTTGAACCGCCGGGAGCAACAGCGCAATCAAGATGCCGATGACGACAATCACGACCAACAATTCGACCAACGTAAAAGCACGCCGAAGTTGTTTCGGCGTGCTTTTACTGGCAAGTGACCGCTTCTGAGGGACGGCATTCATCCGGATCGTTTCCGAGTGCGAAGTCGACGCAGGCCTACCAGGGCAATCCCGGCCAGCCCTGCCATAGTAAAGGTTCCCGGCTCAGGCACCACCGTCGTCAGGGTGCCAGCAAAGTCATAGGTGCTTGAGCCACCGAAAACAGTAGGGCCTGAGAAATTTCCATCAAAACGGTTTCCGGTGATGCTGAACGTTCCAGGAATGGAATAATTGGCAAGGCCCGACACGGTGAAACTGTAGGTATCAGTCGTCGTGAGACTGACATTCGTGACCGCGCCATTCAGTAGCGTGACTGTTCCACTGAAGGAGTTGACGGTGGTTGTGCCGAGCCAGCGAGAGTAGTTGTAGTAGGTGGGATCAAGCGGGTCTGCCTCGATTCCCAACGCCACTCCCGTAATGGGAGCGGTCCCCGTCCCTCCGATCAATCCCGAATCGTCGTAGGTCAAGCTTCCTAACTGCCAATTGGCGTCGTGTGGGAAACCATCATACGCCTTATTCCCGTACTCAACACTCGGGTCGGAGATCGAGTGAAAGCGCTGTTGCGTCGTCCCCGGATCGTAGAGGTCAACACGAATAAAACCATCGGACCCCGACTCAATGTAAGTCGAATCGCCGTCCGCAGTCCCATTCATGAGGAGCGTACCGGCAACGGCAACATTGGCTGAGAAGATAACGCACAAGCAAGCGACACCCAGCCCAAAAATACGCTTCATAGTCGGAACACTCCCTGGAGTAGAAAAACTTTATAGAACACAACAGTGCGAACAAGGTCTCATCCCGCGCCAACAAGTCGCCTCAAACCAAGTACTGCCACCGCCACCGCGACTAGAGCCCAAGTCGCGGGCTCAGGAACCGGGGCAGTGGCGACTAAAATGCCGCTGTACGTCGAAGCAACGTCCAGGACGACAATGCCAAAAGACGTGGTGAACGAAATGGGGAGTGTCAAAACGTATTGACCACCCACAATGTCGATAGTGCCAAATCCGGCGACGCCTTGAGTTGGCGTTACGCCGATCCCCGGGCCGGCTAAATTGGTGATAGGCGGTGAACCGCCTTGGTTATAGAAGACCGTACCCGACAGAATACTCACCGCACTTCCCGCTTCATCAAACGATCCACCAACTAGCGGCTTCGCAGCCGCATCCGACAGCGCGAAGGCCAGGCTGCGAGTCGCCGTATCCGATGGATAGCCACCACCTAAACCCTGTGGCAGGATCGTAGTCACGCCATAATTCGCAGGAGCCGATGCGAGGACATAGGGTGAGGTTGGATCATTGTAGATGTAGTTATCACCGGAGTAGTCCGTGCCCGGGCTCCATTCGCCGGAGTTGCCCGCCGTAATTTGTGAGCCGACACTCAGCAACTGAATCGAGTTCGCCGTGAGATCGACAGAAATTGTCCCACTGTACGATGCGACCAAACTGTTCGCGCCCTGGGCCGACCAAGGTAAAGGCGAGCCGCCGATCGAGGTGCTTGGGCTTAACGTAAGTGAACTTTGTGATGGATCGATGGTGAAGACGATTGGGCTCGCCGCCGCCTGGGAACATAGACTGGCAAGAAACAGAAGAAAAAAAGAGAGTCGCATGTAGTCGTTCCGTCTCGGGAGTGATGCTCAAGTTATTTGGTATTCAAATCGAGATATTTGATGACGACGTCGCGCATGCGCTCAGCCGGACTGGTTCCGTCCTTGTTGTTGGAAAGGTTGGTGAGCGTCACGAGAGAGATGTCCTTTGCCGGGAAGTAACCCATGAAGGACGAATATCCAGGCACGTCGCCATAATGGCCTTGCCAGCCATGAGAAGTTCCGATGCAGAACCCGTATTCGAGTTCTGCACGCGTCGATTTGACCCAAGAGTGCAACTCGCCTCGCGATTTTTCGCTGAGCAACGCGCCGGTGGCGATCGGCTTCGCGGCCTTAAGCAAATCGTCAACCGTCGAGTACATATTGCCGGCAGCTCCGCTCCAAGCAGCGCTATACTCGGTGACGTCGTAGAAAGTCTGGCCATAGCCAAGCCACTTGTGTTCGTAACCGTTGCGGTAGCTACTGGGGGCCGGCGGAGGGACCGTCGCATCCGGCACAAAGCCGGTCTGCGCAAGACCGAGGGGCTTGAGCACACGCTCATTGATGAATTTGGCGTGCGGCGTACCGGCGACCTTGTCGATCACTTCGCCGAGAAGAACCGCGTTCGTGTTCGAATAGCGCCACGCTTTGCCGGGCTCGTGGTAAGAAGGTTTGGCAAACGCGGCCGCGAGAATATCCTTGGCCGGCCAAGGACGCTTTGGATCAGTGACGATGGCTGCCTGGAATTCCTTGTTCTCAATCGAATTAAAAAGTCCGCTCGTGTTGTTCGCCAGCTGCCGCAGCGTGATTGTTTCGCCACCCGGGACGTCCGACACGTACTTCGACATTGGGTCGTCGACCGACAGTTTCCCTTCGTCAGCCAGCAATAAAACGGCCGTTCCAAGGATGGGCTTCGTGACGCTGGCGATCCGCATATGGAAATCACGTTGCATCGGCGCCTTGGTCTTTACGTCTGCGACACCGACGCAGAAAACCTGAGGCGGTTCCTTTCCCACCAAGACGCCGACGAGTGCGCCCGGACACTCCATGGCATTAAGCTCGGCTACCAGTGCGTCGCGGAGCTTGTCATTGGCGCGGCCGACTTGAGTGACGCTTCCACAAAATAGGACCAGCGCGATCCAACAGATGTGTGCGTGCTGCATGATCGAATAAATGCGCGGACGAAAACCGACGGCCTGAACCACGAGAGTGCGTCAAAGAATGACGGAGCCCTGAGAAGAGGGGCGAAGATTTCCGTCAGCGCACTAGCTTGTTCCGTCGGTGATTGAAGAGGCCATATTGGCTGTCGAGTCGCCGCAGTTAAAGCAAATGACGTGCCAGTATCGGAGTCATTCGAGAAAACGGAAGGAAAACCTCGCCAAAATGGAGTAATCGAGGCTTGGCTCCGAAGAGTTCCCCACGAACCGTCGACTCGCGCGGCGAACATTTCGCCACATGTGGCGATTGTTTCGCCAGGGTCGAGCAGGAGCCATGCGAGCGCAGAAGCCCATTTTAGGAGCCGTCACCACAATCCTCGTTTGTCAATTGAAGACGTGGTGATCACCCACGGCATAATGCGTAACATGACGAGCTTTGATTTTCCGGTCGGATTGATGACTACTCCCCTGCGTACATGACGAACCGCCCTCAAGTAGGGCTTGTCGGCAGGACTGCCAGATTTGTCGAGAACTAGATGACGGGTGCCTTCGTGAGGAAGAGTGGCCGGACGCCGGCGATAAGCGCCGGCAGTCGGCAGATATCGAACGGGCTAATGGCTATTGGAAGGACTACAAAAAGAGGACGGGTAAGGCGCCAAATGTTGCGTACGGGAGTTGCACCGCAATACTATTTTCCGGACCCGAGACGTTTCGCCGAAATCCTAAATCGCCCAGCGTCTTCACGGAGTCTTCGTCAATCTCGTGGACGCGAACCAGGTGTCTGTTGGAACCTTGCACCGAGACCTTGAGTGCCTTTGCGCGGACCTACACCTCGCCTCAGTTCATCTGCGCGGCGAAGTGGTCACAATTAGTGGTTGGCCAGGAACACTCATTTCTTCAAGATCAATTTTCCGTTGCGCGTCTCCTGGAGCCGATAAAGCTCGCCTTTATGGTGAATGTAGATTTCCCGCCCGCCTTTCATCAGGTCTCGCGAGTCAAACGTCGGAACCGGGACGGACTTGCTTGGGGGCGACGCCTGTTCAGGCGGACGATCGAAGGATTCGTTCATGATGACGGCGAAGATAAGTTAGTAGATGAGATTCGAGGTTTTCCGGAAATCTGCGGGCATTGCGGGGCTATTCTAGCCACTATCGAGCGCATTTTAGATCACAGTTGTATTCACGAGACTTTGCCGCTTCTCTTCCGTCGATCTCAACACCCAAGGGGGATTCACGCGAATAGGTTGGCGGTATGAGGCGGCGCTTAGTGGACGGTCTCGCTTTATTGCCGCTCGTTTCTCTTGCTGGCGAACTCAGCGGCGGATTATCGGCGATCTCGACTCGGTACTTACCCGGCAACAACCCATCTTCCGCCTTCAACTCGTAACTTCCCTTCACGATACTGGCGCCCGTCTTCTTGCGACCCGGATCAAGCGGCACAAACAAGATGGCAGCCTCGTCGAGTGATTGCCCGTCGAGCGTAACCCGGCCGTGCATCGGCGTGCGCGCCGGCCCACAGCCCGGCAATACGGTTACCGCCGCGACAAAAGCGATCAATGCACATGGAAGGCTAATAGGGTTCAACGGGAAGCCCATCATTTCTTTGCGCCAATAGGTTGAGAATGTCAGGGGACGTTGTCTCCGGGATGAAATGCACCGATCCATCCACCATGACCATGTTGACCCCACGCGGATGATCGCTGCGGAAGGTATTCAGCTCATAGAACGTTCCCGTAATCACGATTCGAGTGCTGTTGAAGACTCCGCACGTCGTCGCAGTGCTACAAAACGGATAGCCGCTGGCCCACGCCGTTGCGCCACCGTTGTCAAAATTGGTGAGTCCATAGTTCAAGTCTCCCGCCAAAAACGTGTTCGATGAACCATCTTGCGTCGAAATGACGCCGATATCAGTCGTGCCCTTGTTGGAGTCAATGATGGCCCCGTTGTCGTATCCCGCGGCCGCTTGATTGACAAAATGGCCATACACGCTACCTGTGCACACTGCGTAGCTTCCCCAGCCCGGATACTCTTGCTCCGCCGCGTCGGAGATCACCATCGAGGGACAACGAAATACCGCGAGTGGTGTATTCGTGATGCTGGTGTTTTGCGCGGTTTGGCCGGGAGTCGATGGGACGCTGCGATTGTAGAGTTGGTAAAGCGAACCTTGTTCGAGGTATGGCAAGACATTGAAGAAGGCGCTCAAGCCCTGTGCATCGGAGGTGCTGGGGAGTGCCCGATGTGAAAGATCGAATTGATGAAAGGCTAATGCGATCTCTTTGAGGTTGTTGGCGCACTGGGTACGGCGGGCGGTTTCGCGCGCAGCTTGAACCGCGGGCAATAGCAACGCGATCAATATCCCCACGACGGCAATCACAACCAAAAGTTCCACTAGGGTAAAGCCGTGTCGGATTCGATCCGGTCGGTTTCCCAACACAGAATCTCCTGCGATTTGCCTGATCGAGCGTGCGGCGACCGGAATTCGCAGTGACGCGTCTTGCCCGTACCTCGACCCCTGGGCCAGGTGCGTAGCCGCAACGGTAGGCTTTTCGTCCACGTTAGGTGAACGAGCTGCGCACCACAGAGTTCGAGGGCAGGGCGCTCGGGAGGAACCGAAAGGGAGTGAAAATGCGCGCAGGAGCCTCGTCATCGCTAGAATCACCAGAAACTGAGTTCTAGCGGGCTGGCGAGAGCGAGCTGGCTGAAGTATTGAGATTATGTCTCAATTGCCTTGGCGTCATCTTATCCACCTACTCATGTTCGTCAAGTGGCCGAAGTATTTGACGCAAAACCGGCGAGATAAGCCCTCACTCACAGCGAAAATCTTTGTATTTGGTCGATTGTGGACCATTGACAGCGAAGCATCGCTGATTAGAATCATCCGTTGTTGAGACGCAGTATCATTAGCTGCGTCGACCGAAAGCCGCTCGCTCGCCTTTTGCCAGCTCGCCCCTCGTCGCCGTCAGCGAATCGCTGGTGGGTGAGCTGAATCTTTTTGTCATCGACCGTTTAGTTTGTGTCTCGGTCGATCAAAGGGCCAGCACCTGAGCTTTAGCGGCCTGCTCTTGCGGGCCCGCAAAATGCTTCGCACCTTTCCAGCGCGCGACGGCCCCCATAGGTCGTCAAAGAGTCGCCCGCCCGCTGTTGCCAGCACGCCACTCCGCCGGTCGGAAATCCGCGCCGACGATTTGAGCCTGACAACAGTGGCCCCGGAGAAGCAACGATGAAAAGCTCCTAATGCGCGCTTCCGTACTTTCGTTTTTCTTTGAATCAAATGCTTTTCGTTGGAGATTTCGCAAATGCGTTCTTCCCTGATTTCAAAAACATCCGCTTCGCGGATTGTCCTCTCCGGTTGCTTCGGCGCGGCTTTGCTTCTGTTAGCGAGTAGCGCGCAAGCGGCGACACTGGTTGCCCCCGCCTTTTTCGGACAGCCGAATACGACCTACCAGGAATGGGATGGATTCAGTACCACAACTGGCCCAAACCCGGCAACAAACGTCAACAATCCGTATGGCACGCCAAATTGGTTCGATACGACCGCGGCCACCGACGGCGCGTTCGTCATTGGGACACCGCCGGCCGCTCACATCTATTCGTTCAGTGGCGTCCTGAATCTCGAAGTCGACGTGCCGACACCAACGTTGGGTCCGGGAGCCATGACTACGATCGTGCTTCAGGCCGAAGCGCTCGGAGATCCGCTTAGCCAGTCGCTCTTTGGCGTCAGCTACGCTGGCCTCGTCGGAGGCCCGTTGCAACCGACGCACATCACGGAAGTCAATGAAGGCGCTGCCAGCGGCGGTTTTGGCGGTGGTGATTTTTACTACCTGGTGGAGTGGGACAATGTCCCCGCTGCGTCCAGTTATGCCATCACCTACTCACCGGGAGACGTTTCTTCGAGCCAACTGTCGGCGCGCGTAGACACGTCGACCGCGGTGCCTGAACCCGGCTCATTATTGCTGGCCGGTTTGGGAGGCCTGGCGCTCGCGGCCGTGCAGTATCGGCGGAACCGCCGGCAGGTCACGAAGCGTTAATCGGCCTCACGTAATAGGGGCGTCCCTCGCGGAATCGAGGGATTGACTCAGTGAAACCTGCATTGATGCGGGCATCGCGCAGCCGGGCTGGTGCATCAGCCAGTCCGGCTGCCGAGGCACTGTGCTGAAATCATGTCACGCATGTTTGAAGGAATGCTTTCTCAACACTCACAATTTCACGATTTTTTGTTTGCGTGGCGCGGGCCGTTTACTTGCCGACGGGCTCTCCACTTGGTCCCACCGCGAAACAAATAAATGGCCCCCTAAAGACCGTGTCTTGATAATGGAGTCCCCTATGCCTCGCCTTTTCGAGCAGCTGCACGACGCCTATGCGAGTGGAGAGATCTCGCGAGCGTTTTCGTTGGTCAAGTATGAACTCCGTAGCAGTCCATCGGACGGACGCGCCTGGGAATGGCTGGGCGTCGTCCAATACAGCCGAGGGCGTCATGCCGTCGCTGTCTCAGCCCTGGAGCGGGCATCGCTTCTGGTGCCGCTGCAAACGGCAAGTCGGATTTGTCTGGCCCTCGGCTACGGTAAGGTCGGGCGGCGTGAGCTGTCGCGGCAACTATTATTCGACTTCGTTGGCGATGAATCCGTGCCTATTCGGCTGTTGCTACAGGTGGCAAGCGGCCTTGATGCGATCGACCGCCCGGACCAGGCGATGGAGGCGTGCCGCGCTGCATGCCGGTGTGATCCGGACTTCGCACAGACGTATTACGATCTGGCCTACTATGCCGCGCGGTGCGGCAATTCACCGCGCATCATCGAATCTTTGATCCGGCGTGCGATCGCTTTCGATGTGGACAACGTGTGCTACCGAGTCGGGCTTGCAACGCTGTTCGTCAGGCAGGATCGAATTGCGAGTGCCCATCAGGTTATCGCGAGTTTCTCTTCGGCAGAAATTAGTCGCATCGGCTGTCGTCGCTGCCTGGAGCGCATGGCCGAAATCTTCTGGTGGTTTAATGACGAGGAGCGCGCCGCGATTTGCCACTGTCATTCCCGGCGGCTTGCCTCGGAACAATCTTCGCAGGACTGCCACTGACGGGTCGACCCTATGAGCTTAACCGGCTTAATTTGGCTGCATCTCAAGATATTCCTCGGCACTGGTGTCACGCTGTGGGCCATCTCGATCATACGGGAGAAGTTCGGCGAGTGGCGAAGTCGGTCGGTGACATATAAACGCGCTACTTTCCTATCAACGCATCACATCATTTCCTGCGCGGCGCACCTGCCACCGACGGAGAACGCCCTTCACGGTATTCCCACCCAAAGCCGATCCGTTCCAAAACTTGTTCGAGTCGAGGCGAAGTCATGTCCATGAATGATCGTCACCCGTGCGCGAGCAGTCGTCAGTAAGTCCTCACTGGGACAAGTGTCGCTTCCCGTAGAGGCGTGCCGCACCCACCTCGATATGATCCATCACCCCTCAAAAACTGGCACACCAATGGTGGAATTGCAGGGTGTGCCGCGCCGCAAGAAGCGCCTTCGGCAGTCGGCCCCGGAGCCGCTGCCAGAAACGCTCCATCGGGTAATTTGGCGGTGGCACTTCTATGCGGGACTAATCATCGCGCCTGTTCTGCTTGTGATCGCGGCCACAGGCGCCACCTATATTTTCAAGGACGAATTGGAGCCGCTCATTTATCCGCAACTGATGACAGTCATTCCTCTCGATAGGCGAATCCCCTACGACGATCAATTGGCTTCGGTGCGGGCAAGCTTCGGCGATGAATTTCGAGTAATGCAAGTCGAAGTGCCCGCTAACCCGAAATGCTCTGTAGCCATTTTGGGCGTTGCCGGAAAAGAATTCCGTCGCCTGCATTTCAATCCCTACAGCGGCGAGCTGTTGGGAGAGTTAGGGAAGAATAATCTCTTTAGTGTGGTGCTGCGACTTCATCGGTCGCTCTTTGCCGGCACGACTGGCCGTATCATTACCGAACTGACGACTTGCTGGACGATTATTTTACTTGTCAGCGGCTTATACTTGTGGTGGCCGCGCAAGCGTTGGAGGTTGTGGGGCGTTTTCCTGCCGCGACTGTGGCGACATCCTTATGTGATCCTGCGAGATCTGCACGCCGTATGCGGCTTCTTTGTGCTCGCCGTTGCTCCCCTGATTGCCGGGACAGGGCTGCTCTATACCTATATCTGGGGCTCCGGCTACGGCTATGCGGCCGTGAAGAGCGGGGCCTACGATATCTTTCTTCATCCGCCTCAGTCGCGCTCGGCCGCCGAGGCTCCGCGCTTGTCAGTGGATGCGGTCGTGACGATCGCCGCGGGCGTCATGCCCGGCAGGACGCTCACCGTACGAATGCCCTCAACACCCGAGGGCGCATATGTCGTGTTCGGCAACAGCCCCCGAGGACCTTCGAGTGACGGTGTTGTCGTGATCGATCACGCAACGGGCGAAGTCTTGATGCATCGCGCGAACCGCGATTACCCCACCCTAAGTTGGTGGGCGACTTGGAACTATCCATTACACGTCGGCTCAATTCTCGGCCTACCCACCAAAATTCTTTGGTTGGTGGCCTGCCTGATACTCATGCTGCTTCCCATTACCGGCGTGTGGATGTGGTGGAAACGGCGACCAAGTGGCCGGACCGGTTTCCCGCGCCGGCCGGAAATTCCCGTCCCAAGGTTTTTGGTGTTTGGGATCATCGCGTTGGGCGTGGTGCTGCCGGCTTTGGGCCTCTCGATCGTGGCAATTCTGGCTGGCGAAAAAGCTGTGTCATGGATGCGTTGGACCCGGCGGTCCCCTACATCAGTTGCATGAAAGCCACCCATGACTCACTTCGAGTGGACCTTCCTAGCCGAGTTCACGGCACTGATGGTGCTGCGATTCTGGTTTGCCCGGCCGATGCGTGCCAAACGCGTCGTGAGGCGCCAACTTGACGTCACAGAGCGGACGCTCTTATCGGCCACTTTCGCGGGCATGATGTTCATGCCGCTCATTTACTTCTGCACTTCCTGGCTGGATTTTGCCGACTACCGACCACTCGTGTGGCTAGGATGGGCTGGTGTCCCTTGCGCGGTGCTCGCAGTTCTCATGTTTTGGCGATCGCACGCCGACCTGGGAGCGAATTGGTCTCCCACCTTGGAGATCCGTGAGCAACACTCGCTCGTTGACTCAGAAGTCTATCGCTATGTGCGTCACCCAATGTATGTCTCGATTTGGCTATGGGTGATCAGTCAGCTCTTGTAATTGCCGAATTGGCTCGCGGGCCTGGGGGGCGTAATTTCCTTTACACCTATGTATTTGCTGCGGATCCCTCGCGAAGAACGAATGATGGCTGAACAATTCGGTGAAGGCTATGCTCGATACACGAGTCGAACTGGGCGACTGTTGCCCCGCCTGCGGCAAGGTCGAACATTCTATCGCCATCAATAAATTCCGTACCGACACTGAGCCTCGAAATCCAAAGCGAAATAATAACGCATCGCGCGTTAAGGAGAACTCACATGCCGTTCGCTGTCCATACTCTATTTCCCTGGTGCTTTTTGCTGTTCTTCGTTACCATGAGCGCGGCGCAGGAATCAGCGCCAAAGCCACAGGCCGAGCAGCCTGTGACAACACCCGTGGCTGTTGAGCCGGCGATCATACCTCGCTCACACCAGTTCAGCCTCCGGTCTCGCGATGGAACCCGCGAGTACCGGATTCAAGTAGCCGAGCCAAAGTCCGGACCACCGAAGTCGGGATATCCGGTCGTTTATGCGCTCGACGGCAATGCGGTCTTTGGCACGTTTGCGGAAACGGCCCGCGTCCAGCGTCGTGGAGTCCTGATCGTAGGCATCGGTTATCCCTCGGACGCCCCTTTCGATGCGGCCCGTGAATATGATTTCACTCCTCTGCGAACGACCAAGGATGACGACAGCGATTCTGCACCGAAGACGGGAGGGCAGGAAGAGTTCCTGAGTTTCATCCAGGAGGTGCTCAAGCCGGCAATCGAGCAGCGTTTTAAGGTCAACCGGTCACGGCAGACGTTGTTCGGCCATTCCTTGGGCGGACTGTTCGTGCTGCATGTTCTCTACACTCGTCCCGATACATTCCATACTTATGCGGCCGGCAGCCCTTCAATGTGGTGGAACGATCAGGCCATTTTGGCCGAGGAACGCGCTTTCTTCGAGAAAAAGGGGGCCAAGGCCGACCTCTTTTTGTTCATCGGCGATCGGGACGCTCGGCACATGGTTCACGACGCAACCCGATTGTCGGAGCGATTGACGCCGCTCACGGCGTATGGAACCCGCGTTTATTTTCAAGTATTCGAGAGCGAAGATCATGTGTCGGTCCTGCCGGCAGCCATCAGCCGGGCTTTCCGGCTCGCTGCAGATAACTAGGTCGAGGCAGCGCGTTCAATAATCGGTGTTAAACACTGCACGATCTTTATGGATTAAGTATTGTCACAATCCAAACTGGACAATCGTCGTGGATCCATCGTTGATTCTTGATCCGCAAGCCGCCCGCGTTGTCGAGCGTCTTCATGTGCTAAGCAATCGCCAGGTCCGATTGCGCGCCGTGACCTACGACGTCTTGTCACTACTAAACCGCCTGCGGGGAGGCGGCGCAGAGTTCAGTGGCACGAGCCTGGGAAAAAGACTCTTGAGTGACAAGCTGGTGGCGCTCGAACCGGAGAAGGCGGCGCTGTGCTATCTTCTCTGTCGATCGCTCAAGGCGCGTCGCATTGTCGAAGCAGGCACGTCCTTTGGCGTTTCCACGATCTACCTCGCATGCGCCGCTCGCGATAATACCCGGGTAGACGGCGGCGCATCTGTCGTGATCGGTTCGGAACACGAGCCCGTGAAAGCCGCGACCGCGCGCCGCAACTTTGCGGAAGCAGGTGTGAGTCACCTCGTTGATCTGCGCGAAGGAGATCTGCGCGAAACCCTGAAAGACGTCGAGGAACCAGTAGATTTCATGCTGGTCGATATCTGGATTCCGATGGCGCTTCCAGCTTTGGAATTGATCGCCCCGAAGTTGCGTCCAGGGGCCGTCGTTCTGTGCGACAATACGGTGCAATATGCCCGTCGCTATGCGGACTATCTTGGCTTCGTGCGCGATCCAGTGAACGGTTTTCGGTCTATGACGCTTCCCATGAAAGGCGGCTTGGAAATGTCCGTACGCGTGGCCTGATCGGTTTTGAGCGTTTGACGATCCTTTTGGAGCAGCTCTGACATGCATGAACGACCGTCACAACGGATTCGCGGCTTGGTAATAGGACTCCTCTTCGTGACTGCCGCAATTCCGGCCTTGGCCGGCGAGCGCACTACTGTGCCTGCCGCGAAGATCGATGCCATCTTTGCGCAGTGGGATACAACCCACTCGCCGGGCGTCGTCTTGGCTATCATTCAGGACGGCGCCATCGTGTACCAACGCGGTTATGGGATGGCCAATCTTGAACAAGACGTGCCGCTATCGCCAGACTCGGTGTTCTACATCGCCTCGACGTCTAAGCAGTTTACTGCGACCAGCATGGCGCTCCTTGCGCGACAAGGAAAAGTGTCGCTGGATGACGACGTGCGAAAGTACATCACGGAGCTTCCCGATTACGGCGCGACGATCACGATTCGCCATCTCATTCATCACACCAGCGGGCTGCGCGACTATCTGACACTGAATTCAATCGGGGGGCGCACAACGAGCGGCCTTACGAATGACGACGCCGTGCGGTTGATCGCCAGGCAAAAGGAACTTAATGCGCGGCCGGGCGAGGAGTATTCCTACTCAAATTCCGGCTACGTTCTGATGTCCACCATTATCAAGCGCGCCAGCGGCAAGTCGCTGCGCGAGTTTTCCGACGAGTTCATCTTTCGGCCGCTGGGGATGACGCATTCGCTCTTTCGCGACGACCGCTCGATGATCATCAAGCGTCGCGTAACGGGATATGCCCCAGCGCCCGGTGGTTTCCGAACCGACGATTCCGACATCGAGACCACCGGGGGCGGAAACGTGTGGACCACGGTCGGCGACCTTTTGCTATGGGATCGCAGCTTTTATGACAATCGATTGGGAGATGGGTTGACCAAACAGTTACTCTCGCCTGGAAAACTCGCCGACGGGCGGGTGCTAGACTATGCTTATGGTCTGCACGTCGATAAGTACAAAGGATTCACTCGCGTGGAACACGGCGGTGCCTTTGCCGGTTTTCGTTCCGAGATGATCCGGTTTCCCGAACAACGGCTGACCGTCATCTGCTTGGCCAATCTGGGAAGTATCGAACCCGAGGCCCTATCTCTGCAAGTTGCCGACCTCTATTTGGCCGACAGTATCCCAGCGCAACCCGCAGTGGCGGCTGATCTGTCACCAGTCAAGCTTACCGCCGATGACCTGGCCGCATTTGCCGGTTCCTACCGCGATCCGCGGGATGGTAGCTTGTGGACCTTCATCGTCGATGATGATGTTCTGCAGTTAGAACGCTTTGGCCCATTTCGCATTGCCATGCTGCCGACGGGCGAAGCAGGCTTCCGCGACAAAGACGGGAGGCGAAATCTGGTATGCACTTTTATTCCACCGCAGGACGCTAAGCCGGGCCAGGTTCGTGTTCAGATCGACGGGGGAACCGCGCGCACTTTTGAAGCAGTAAAGCTGGCATCGCCCACGCCTGACGAACTGCAAGCCTATGCCGGATCCTATTTCAGCCCCGAGGCGGAGGCGACATTAACTTTAATATTTGACGAGGGGCGGCTGAAACTCGACGCCCCTGCTCGCCCACGGGAACCCTTAAAAGCAGGCGCTTCAGACGAGTTTCTCGGAAGCATTGGGACGCTGCAGTTTGAGCGCAACTCCTCGAATCAAGTGACGGGATTTCGGTACAACCTTCCACGTGTTCGAAAACTACAGTTTAACCGCCGATAGTCCGCGTCTGCTAACCGTTGAACATAGAAGCAATCATCGGCGACCATCGTTCCGACCATAACGGCCGATCACGAAGACCGCCAACCGCCTATTGAGACACTGGCGAGCCGGCGAGCCTGTATGTCATATATCGCGCCGGCGAGGTGCCCAATGCTTTGCGGAACATGACTACGAAACTGCTCGCGCTTTCATAACCCAGATCGGTGGCAACCGATTGAACCGAGGCTCCCTGCGAGAGCCATTGCAAGGCCAAGATGATATGAAGCTGCTGCCGCCAACGACCGAAACTCATGCCAGTCTCCTCAAGCACGAGTCGGCGGAGGGTCCGCTCGCTGACCCCGATGCGCTTTGCCCACTCATGCACGGTCGCCCGGTCGGACGGGTCGGCTGTCATCCCGTCTGCAATCCTCCGCAGACCGCCATCCGCGGGCATCGGGAGATGCAACTTTTCCACGGGCGCGGCGGCGAGTTCATCGAGCAACACCGTTACGAGACGCGATTCCGCTCCTTTGACGGGGTACAGAGTGGGAAGCCTGGCACATCGAAGGAGGAGTTCGCGCATCAGGGGCGAGACGGAAACGGTGCAGCAGGCATCCGGCAAGGTCGGGGCTAAGGCTGGTTCCACAAACAGGAAGTAGAATTCGAGGATCCCGACACCTTTGACGCTGTGCCGCGTGCCGCCGGGGATCCAGAGGGCGCACTGAGGCGGCACGATCCACAAACCGTGCGACACCTCGCACTTCAACACGCCGCGCGCCATGTAGATCAGCTGTGCCTTGCGGTGGCGGTGGGCGTCTACCTCCATCCCTGCGGTACCGGTGACAATAGTTGCGCCCACTGTCATCACCGGCCGAGGCGCCAAGTCAGGATCGACGAGGTCGTCATCTTGCTTGTACATCGGCATAACATCATCCCGAAAAAGCCGTGAGTATTGCCTGACCCGATTTCGATAAACATTGGCAGAATCGCCTAATGCGGTCAAGGAGGAGCCAATGTACTCTCCAGCCTATTCACCACGGCCCAGCATTGGCCGTGGCTAATAGAGGGCGCTTTCTTGAAGGAGTTCGTGCCATGGATTCACTGACAACCGCCCCGATCGCTGATCTGCTCAAGCGACTGTTCCAGCAGGCCGAAGCGGCGGATCGGCCGCTCATTGAGGCGTTCAGCGAGGAGTTTTCCCAGGAACAATTCAAGACGGTTCTCGAAAACGAGGCGAAGGACTACAAGGCGGTGTACCGGACCTATGCGGGTAACTATCTGAACGTCTCGCCCGAGTTCGGGAGATTCCTCTATATGTGCGCCCGCACGCGCAAGGCCAAGCGGATCGTCGAATTCGGCTCGTCATTCGGCATCTCTACCATGCACCTCGCGTGTGCGCTCCGCGACGGCGGCGGCGGCGAGTTGATCGGGACCGAGTTGGAAGCTACGAAGGCCGCTGCTGCGAAAGAAAGCCTGGCCGCCGCTGGCCTCGCTGACCTCGTGGACATCCGCGTTGGCGATGCACTCGAAACGCTAAAGGATGGCATCGGTGGGGATGTGGACTTGGTCCACCTCGACGGGGCGTTCAATCTTTACCTGCCTGTCCTCAAGTTGTTGGAACCTCACCTGAAGGCAGGCGCCCTCGTGATCGGCGAGAACGCAGTTGAGCCGGGATATCTCGACTATGTGCGCAACCCTCAGAACGGCTACCTCTCCGTGACCATGCCATTCGAGGCGGGGCGCGGCAACGAGTTCACGGTAGTAACACGGTGATCGTCATACAGAACGCCACACCACGGCGTTCTGGCGCGCCTGCGGCCGCTGGTGGACGCACTCTCCAAGGCAGGAATTATCCATGATGAAGAATGATAGTAACCTACTCGTTTCCGGCGCCAGCATCGCTGGGCTCAGCACCGCTTATTGGCTCGCCCGCTACGGCTTCAAGGTCACGGTGGTCGAGCGTGCGCCGCATCTGCGCCCCGGCGGTCAGGCGCTCGATGTGCGCGGTCCGGGCCTGGAGGTCGCGGAGCGGATGGGTATCCTCGCCACAATTCGCGATCGATGCACGAAACTGACGGGAATCTCGCAGGTCGATTCAACCGGTAAGGAAACCTTCCGGAGCACGGAACGCACTCTTACGGGCGGGCGCTTCGACAGCCCCGATGTCGAGATCATGCGCGATGACCTTTGCAAGGTGCTGTACGAAGCCGTGGACAATATTGTGGAGTATATCTTCGATGATTCTGTCGCGTCGCTCACCCACGACGAGTCGGGTGTTGACGTCACGTTTGAGACAGCCGCGCCTCGCCGCTTCGACCTTGTTATCGGCGCCGACGGATTGCATTCGCGGGTACGGAAGCTTGCTTTCGGCCCCGAAGAGCAGTTCATACGCCGTCTCGGCAACTCTTACGTCGCGGTATTCGGCATGCCGAATTTCCTCGGTCTCGATCGTTGGGAAGTAATGTACCAACACGAAGATGCCTCTGTCGGCGTCGGTGCCATGGTCATGGGCTTGCGAAAGGACGCCGACGCGAGGACGTATGTCGGCTTCAAGTCTATGGAGCCGGTCGACTACGATTACCGCGACATCGAGGCACAGAAACGATTGGTGGCCGACCGCGTCGCTGGCGGAGGATGGGTGCTTCCGCAGATCGTAGAACACATGCTGCGCGCTACCGACTTTCACTTTGATTCGATCAGCCAAATCCGCATGGACCGCTGGTCGCGCGGGCGGATCGTGTTGGTCGGCGATGCCGGCTACAGCGTCGCGCTGGCTACGGGTCAGAGCACGACTGTCGCGATGGTCGGCGCTTACGTCCTGGCCGGTGAGCTAGCCACGCATAAAGATGATTTGGTTGCGGCCACAGTCGCCTATGAGAACGAACTGCGGGACTATGTGCTCCGCAACCAGGACGCCGCATTAGAGCAGAATGCTAATCAGGAAACTATGACATCTGGCGAACCGATGGAAGCGGAAGATGGCGCCTCCTCAGACGATCTTCCGGACTTCGGGCAAATGGTGCAGCCCTTCGCTCTTAAAAGCTACAAAGAACCAATTGGCAAAGATTGTCTGGTCCGAGACTCGATTTATGAATGATCGTCGTTTTCCGGTATCCCCCGAAAGCATGCCACCCGCCGGGAAGGGCCCCGGCCTGATCGAGTCCGCGTTTCAGAAATTGTTCACACGCCAATCGCGCGTGGAGTCGATTGAAGAATTGAACGCGAAATTCCGGCTCATCACACTGAGCGGAGATGCGCTGAAGAAGGTAACCTGGACGCCGGGAGACAAGTTACAGGTCCAGTTGGGCGGCTGGGTCCAGCGTACTTACACTCCGCTAGACTGGATCTCGGAGGAAGGGCGCACGCGGATTCTCATTTACCTCCATGCGGATGGCCCCGGTACAGGTTGGGCACGTTCCCTTCGCGTCGGTGATGCCTGCACCCTCTTCGGACCGCGCAGGTCGATCAATCTGACACAACTCCGCCGGCCCGCCATCTTCTTCGGGGACGAGACGACCTTCGGTCTGGCACGGGCGCTCCGATCGATGACGAGAGAGACAGAGGGCGTCGAATTTCTTTTCGAAGTCTCCACGCCATCCGAATCCCTTCCGGCTCTGGAGCACCTGGGCTTAACCAAAGCCCAGCATTGCGTTCGCGCCGACGGCGAAGCGCACTTACCCGAGCTTGAGACGCGAATGTTAGAACTACTGGATTCGCATCATCCTGCGCAATTCGTGCTCGCCGGGAGATCCACCGCGATTCAAAGACTCCGCCAAGTACTCAGGCAACGGGGTTGTTATGCCTCGCAGTTCCATACCCGGGCTTACTGGGCACCGGGCAAGAAAGGTTTAGATTGACGCTTGCCAAACTGAATGATGTTCGGCTCGGGCAAGAGGTTCTCACGGAGCCCCTCCCGCAGTTCTGACTAATCGGAAAGTGCCGATTCTGCTACGATGGGATCGCCTTAAAGTGCCTAGGCATTCGATTCATCTTCCTTTCGCCTCGAAACACTTGCCGTTTGGGTAGCTGGCATCCTGGGCCAAGCGCGTCGCCATGAGCGAGCGATCACTTGCTCGTCTCATCGTGGCCGAAACAGGCATGAGCTTTGGCCGCTGGCGACAGCAACTCAATATCATTCTCGCACTTCAGTGGATGGCGAAGAGCACGTCCGTCCAGCAGGTTGCCAGTGATCTCGGGTATGAGAGTGTCGGTAGCTTCGTTACGATGTTCCGAAAGGCCTTGGGCACCTCGCCTGGCCGCTATATGTCAGGACGGTTGATCTGAGACCGATTGACGAGCTGAGCGCAAAAACGATCTTCCATGGGTGAAACACATTGACAGTTGGGCGCACATGACGAACCGTCATTGGCGGTGTGCTGTAAAGAGACGCGGGAATCGAACCCGCAAACCGATTTCTGCAATCAATGTGATGGCTTGCAGTTAGAGCGTAGCGACCCGTCGCGCGCAGCGCCTGCGCAGCACTTGGCTGTCAACAATGGTCATCCAGCGGCATCCAATGGCACCCTCGC